>JBJESZ010000110.1:0-24285 GCA_051883055.1 Emergencia sp. | reverse complement strand
CAGCGTTGATTCTTGCGATCCACATCTGTCTGTACTGTCTCTTCTTCAGCTTTCTTCCTACGTAAGCTGATCTTAAAGCTCTCATAACTGCAGGGTTAGCAGCTCTGAATACCTTGCTCTTTGCACCGTAGTAGCCCTTTGCCTGCTTTAAGATTTTTTTATGTCTCTTGTGCGCATTAACGCCTTTCTTTACTCTTGCCATATCTCATTACCTCCTATTACTATTTAGCCATTGATCTTAACATTCTCTTAGTATCAGCGCTTGTTAGAATTGTAGATTTTCTTAATCCCATCTTTCTCTTAGGTGATTTCTTAGTAAGAATATGGCTCTTGTATGCCTTATTTCTCTTAATCTTTCCAGATCCAGTTAACTTTAATCTTTTGCATGCGCCTCTATGGGACTTCATCTTATTCTTTGCCATGATGATATTCTCCTCCTGTTTAATTGAATTTACTTATCGGATTTTGGTGCTAAAAACATCGTCAGGCTTCTGCCCTCAAATGTCGGTTTCTTGTCGAGAACACTTACGTCACTGCAAGCTTCAGCAAACTTATCCATTACTTCACGACCTCTTGCGGTGTAATCTTTTTCTCTTCCTCTGAATCTAAGGCTTACTTTCACCTTGTCTCCATCCTGAAGGAATTTGCAGGCAGTCTTAGCCTTTACCTGGATGTCATGATCCTCGATAAATGTGCTCAGTCTGATTTCTTTAACCTGAATGGTCTTCTGCTTTTTCTTTGCTTCTTTTTCTCTCTTCTGCAGTTCGTATCTGTACTTTCCGTAGTCGAGAATCTTGCAAACCGGCGGGTTCGCATTTGGTGAGATGTTTACTAAATCTAGCTTCTTCTCTTCAGCAAGATTCAGGGCTTCATCTCTACTCATGATTCCAAGCATCTGGCCATTCTCGTCGATAACTCGCAGCTCCCTGTCACGAATTTCTTCGTTGATCTTATTCTCCTTGCTAATAACTGGCACCTCCTATATAACTAAAAAAAGCGGGCAAAGATTACCCGCTCCAAAACACGCAAAATGCGCTAGTTTCAATCTATTAACCTGGCCTGACTCGATCACCGGCAGGTGAGAAGCGGATAACTTCTTCTTCATTACCGAAATAATATACCATTTATTCCTTGCTGTGTCAAGGAATTATGCAATATTTTTTCCGGATATTTCGCGCTCTTTTTCCACGTTCTTTTTTGTTCTTTTCTAACGAACAAGTGTTTACTTTTTGTTCGTTTTGTGCTATTATTATATCATAGTATACGCCATTTATCAAAACTTACAGGAGGCATATAAATGAAAGATTTCAAATCACTTAAAGAACGTGAGCAGAAAATTTTAAAATATATGATTGAAGAAATTAAGGATAAGGGTTATCCTCCAACGGTGAGAGAAATATGTGCCGCTGTTGGTATCAAGTCAACATCCACCGCACACAAAGACATAGATAACCTTATGAAGGCGGGCTTTTTAAGGAAGGACCCTGCGAAACCGCGTACACTGGTAATCGCGACTGACATCATCAATCTGGACATTGCAGATGCTGGAGACGCAGCACCGGTTCCGGTTAAATCCGGAGCCTCAGCTTCTGTAGATCTTGCCGAAAGAAACGACGTTGTCGATGTTCCTGTTATCGGAAACGTTGCAGCAGGCACACCTATTCTGTCCGAGCAGAATATCGAGGACACCTTCCCCATCCCTGCTCAGTTTGTCAAAGGCAAGTGCTTTATGCTTCATGTCAGAGGCGACAGTATGATTAACGTTGGAATAATGGACGGAGACCTCATCCTGGTCGAAGAACAGAACACTGCCCGCAACGGTGAAATCGTTGTTGCCATGGTTGACGGTTTTGAGACCGAAGCAACGGTGAAGACCTTCTACCGCGAAGACAACCATATCAGACTTCAGCCGGAGAACGACACTATGAGTCCGATAATCGTCGAAGACGTAAGGATTGCCGGCAAAGTAAAGGGAGTATTCAGATACTTCAGCTAGTACATCCAAATATACATGTTTATTATGTTTGTGCCGTGGCCCATGGTTAATCCCATGGGCCACTTTTTTTGCAGGCTATCAAAATTTGCAGGCTATCAAATGCAGGACATTTCTCTTATATTGAATCAAAAAGTATCACAAATCTCCGAAAAATCACACCACTATTCCGTTTCTAGCCTCAGACCGCTAATTATTACTATATTTTCCCTGTTTATTTTTTACATTCAATAGCCAAAGCAGTTGATTTATGGAATAAAATGTATATAATGTAATATATAGCAAGTAATAAAATGTAAACTATGTTTCATTATGGTCAAATCGTATTTATCATCGCTGCGTTCGATGTTCCTGTGATACTTTGAAATAAAAAAATATCGTTTTATGCCACTCGTGATAGATTCATGACCATAGTTATTTTCAAGCAGACCTTAATTATTTTCAAACGGAGGAAATTGAATGAAAGATTTATTAAAAAACATAGAGGAAGAAAGAACTATACAGATTGATTTACGACGTAAAATGATTGATGTTCTCAGAAATGCCACTCCCGGCTATTTGGTAAAGAAAAGGGACTATTACTATTGGCGAAAAAAACAAGATGACGAGTATGTTGAGCAGTACCTCGGCACTGATGATCATGAAAAAGTAAATCTACTGAAACGAAAGAGATATCTGCAAAAAATGCTTAAAATAATTGATAAGAACATTATGGCAATTGATAAGTTCATGAAGTCTTACAAAAGATATGATCCGGAATCAGTAGCTGCTTCTATGGCAAAAGCATATGAAATTCCACCAGACAGCATTTACGCATTTATGGAACTCAAGAATCCAAAATTATGGGATAAGAACTATACCAAAAGTGACAGATATCCGGAAAAATTAACACAAATTACCAACAAAGGCGAACTGGTTCGTTCAAAATCCGAGGTAATTATCGCTAACGCTCTGTATGCAAACAACATCCCCTATCGTTATGAAAATGTAACACCGGTAGGTCCTACATGGTATAGCCCGGATTTCAAGATTCTTTTGACCAAAGGCGACCGTGTCATAGTTTGGGAACATTTCGGATATTCGAAAGACCCCAATTATCTTGATAAAGCAATGCACAAGATAAGAACATACTTAGACAATGGCTATGTCCTCTGGGAGAATTTCATAATAACCTTTGAGGACAAAGACGGCAACCTCGATTCCAGAATAGTATACAGAATCATAGAAACCTGCCTGCTGTAGACTGCATTTTTTCCGGGACTCCCGGGGTTATCTCGTGCCGAGGCTGTCATTTGCTGATGCTTTGCAGGTGCATTGCTCGTGCTGCGGCTATCATTTGCAGGACAAATGCGGTTTATCAAAGAAAAAAGTATCACAGACATGGAACAGACATGGATTTGAAAGATGTTTTCTAGTAATTCTATCTATGCATATCATCACAGAAATGCCTTTTCCACATCAAAACTCATTCTTTTGCCAACATTTGATAAAAGAGTATGTCAGTTGTGGGCAAGGGCATTTCGTCATTTACATAAATTTCAGCTGCTTCACTGTTTATAATCTGATTGTAGTCCTCTTATAATCCGGTTACTCAGCAGTCTGTGATAAATAAGCTTCAAAAAAAAGCAATTTATGCCACAAATGATAGAACTCACTCTGCCACAGCCAGCCACACCGCCACAAACCATACTAATCTAAAACATTCCCGCAATCAGATCATACAGCGGGCAGAACAGTATAGGCAGAAACAGTGCCGGCATATAATTCAGAATTTTCAGCTTTGCATCAAGAGCAAGGTTGAAGCCTATCGCCATGATGAGCAGTGAGCCTACACATGTCATCTCATTTATAACCGCAATAGGAAGCAGAGGCTCAACAAGTCCGGCAAGCAGGACGATGCCTCCCTGTATTATCAGTACCGGAACAGCTGCAAACATAACACCGATTCCCATAGATGCAGCGAACATGACAGAAGACACCCCGTCCATCACTGTTTTAGTAAGCAGGAGCGTAAGATCTCCCTTCAGGCCGGCATTCAGGGAACCCACTACAGTCATCGCTCCCACACAGAAGAGCAGGCTGGAAGTGATAAAGCCCTGGGCGAAGTTGCTCTTTCCGCCCCTGCTGTCCAGCTTCTTTTCAACCCTGTCAGCAAATGAATTGAAGTGACTGTCAATATCGACAGCCTCACCAATTACTGCACCAACAACCAGCGAGAATATCATTACTAAAGTGTTTTCTCCGTCAAAGATTCCTCTGATTCCAATGTACAGAGATATCAGACCCATTCCTTTCATTATTATGGCATTCCAGCTCTCCGGAATTGCCTTCTTGGCCAGCAGTCCTACTGTGGCGCCGATTATTACTGCTGCTGCATTAGCTATAACACCTATCATAATATCTTCGTTCTTCCTCCGTTATAATCTGCCTGATCAATAATCCGCCTCATCTGCAAAGTGCAACGTGCAAAGTGCAAAGTGCAAAGTGCAAAGTGCAACGTGCAAAGTGCAAAGTGCAAAGTGCAAAGTGCAAAGTGCAAAGTGCAAAGTGCAAAGAGTGCAGATATATAAAAGTTAAACTATTTTGTTCTTTTTGTCAAATTAGATTTATGTTATAATATCTGCGTCGTTTTTTTCAAAATAAGGAAGGAAGGAAAGCCTTACAATGAAGAAAAAGTCCTCTTTTTCAGGACGAAAATTAGCACTGACAGTTCTTATATCCGGTCTGATTGCATCCTTTGCAGCGGTTAACGCCTTTGCCGCAAGCACAGACAGCTATGCGAGCATGAGCGGTGTGGAAAGCACCCGAACCCATGCCTTCTCCAGCGATGACTACATAATAATCGACGGAGTAGATGTATCCGCATGGAACAGTCTGAGCAAGGATGACTGGGTCACACTGAAAAACCAGGGAATCGATTTCGTTTTTATCCGTACAAGCGGAACATTCTTCGGCAAAAGCAAGCTTACCATGTACGAAGACGTAGATTTTGAGACAAACTATGATAACGCGAAGAATGCAGGTATGATGATAGGAACCTATCACTATACCTCAGCCGTAACCACTGCCGAAGCAAAAAAAGAAGCAGCAGAATGCTTGGATATCATAGACGGGCGTGAGCTGGATCTTCCAATCGTCTTTGACAGTGAATGCAATACCGACAGATGCTACAATCTGCGTTACCATGGCGAAAAGAGAATAAACAACGCTCTTGCATTCGACAGCTATATCAGAGAAAACTCAGATTACAGCACCATGTATTATTCATATCTTAATATGATGAATAATGAACCCGGCTTTAAGAAAAACGTTTCCAAGCTGGAAGAAGCAATGCCGATTTGGGTCGCCCAGTATAACAACACATGTGATTACAAAGGAAGCTATGATTTCTGGCAGCACACCAGCTCGGCTCTGTTCAACTCAGGACGCATAGGTCCGCTGGACGCCAATTTCTGGTATTTCAAGAGGGACAGCCAGATTGTGAACACAGAGACAGGTGAGCCGTGTACCGTCAAGGCAAAGATAACCCTGAGATATTACAAGGGTTATGCGCTGAAAGCAAAGCCGGAGGTTACATACAACGGCGAGGTTCTGCAGGAAGGCGTCGACTACAGGCTCAACTACGTCAAGAACGTAAAGGTGGGAAAAGGCTACGCCATAGTAACCGGAATGGGAGACTATTCAGGTCAGGCGGCAGTTGCCTTTACAATAAAGAAGCAGTCTCTTAAGACATCCGGAGCCGTAATAAGCGATGTTGCGGATTCCTACGGATATACAGGAAACGAAATCACTCCGGTTCCTACAGTTACCCTGGGTTCAAAGACACTGGTAAAGGATAAGGACTACACTGTTTCCTACAGCAGCAACCTGGATGCAGGAACTGCTACAGTCAAGGTGACAGGAAAAGGAATATATCAGGGTTCAGTATCAACGACCTTTGAGATTACTCCTGCACCTCTTGACCCTGATAAGTTTACTCTGAGCGATGCGGCTTACACGGGAAGTCCTGTAGAAGCAAAGATCACTACAGATTATCAGGACAAGGATTACACAGTAACCTACAGAAACAACAAGGAACTTGGTACAGCAACCGCTGTAATAACAGGTACCGGAAACTGTACAGGTGAAAGCTTTACAAAAGAATTCAAAATATATCTGCCCGCACCTTCATCCGTTTCTCCAACCTTGTACGGAATGGATGATATAAGGATTTCCTGGACAAAGGTAACCGGAGCAGACAAATATGTGGTGTACTACAAGAATTCCCAGATGACATCATACAAGAAGCTTGTCACTACCGACAAAACCTCCTGCGACTTCCCTGATCTGGAGGATGGAATCAAGTACAGCTTTAAGGTTACATCATACGGAACGATGAACGGCAAGAGCGTTCAGGGCAGAACGAGAATCAAATCGGTATACACGCTGAAGAAAATGACGAAGCCTGCAATAAGCAAGTCAGGCACGTCCATTAATATCACGTGGGACAAGGTTTCCGGTGCCGACGGATATGAGGTTTCCAGATCCACGTCCAGAAGCAAAACCGAAATCACATACGATTTCCCTGCATCTTCTGTATGCTCCAAGACCGTAAGCGTAAGAAAGAATGTAACCTACTACTACAAGATCCGAGCCTATAAGCAGTACGGCGACAAACGCGTCTACGGCACCTGGTCCGCGGTAAGATCATTTATGAGATACTAAAAAATGTGCTAATCAAAAACCAAAATAACATTAAAAAACGCTCAGCGCCTTGTATTCAAGGTTTTGAGCGTTTTCTTCATTTCAGCCATATTACTTTAGCCACATTATTTCAGCCATATCCCAGCCGTATTTCAGCCACATTACGATTTGAATCTCTTCCACTGAACGCTGTACATATCGTCCGCTTCGCTTCCCAGATTCTTAAGCGCCTCGCATTTTTCAAGGACAGCGGCCTCAGGGAACAGCACGTTCATTGCGTTCTCATCATCGGATACATAGTCGTAAACAGCTTTGTTCGGTATGGAATACGTCAGATACTCGTAGTTCGTTTCGGCAGTAGACTTCTTCAGCATGAAGTTTATCCAGAGCTCCCCGTTCTTCTTGTTCGCCGCCGACGCAGGAACCGCCCAGCAGTCGGTGAACTGCTCACTGCCCTCTTCAGGAAGCACGAAGCTCAGATCAGGATTTTCCTCCTGAGTGTACAGAACCTCACCGCTCCATACAACGGCAATGTCCACAGAGCCGCCCAGAATCAGATCTCTCGCCGAGTCGTTGGCATATTTGTAAACCAGCGGTTTCTGCAGAATCAGATAGTCGGCAGCCTCCTTAACCTCAGCCTCGTCAGTGGTGTTCAGGGAGTATCCCTTCGCCTTGAGCGCAATTGCAAAGGTATCTCTCACGCTGTCAGGCATAACGATTCTCTGTTCGTACTTCTTCTTCCACAGGTCGTTCCATGAGGTTATTTCCCCTTCTTTCACCGTATTGGTGTTGTATATGATGCCCAGCGTTCCGATGGTGTGAGGAACCGCGTATTTGTTTCCTTTATCAAAGCTTTCAGAATTGGCCATATACTCTTCCATCAGGTTGCTGTAGTTAGGAATGTTCTCCCTGTTCAGCTCTGCAAGAAGTCCTTCGCCTGCAAGCTTTTCTATCATGTAGTCTGACGCACAGATTACATCATAGTTAACAGATTCGTTCTTGATTACAGGATACATCTCCTCGTTGGTATCAAAGGTATCCATGATTACCTTGACTCCCGTCTCCTCTTCAAACTCATCTATCAGTTCAGGGTCTATGTAGTCTCCGAAGCAGTACACATGAACCTCGTCACCTGTACTCTTTGTGGTAATTCCGCTGGCAAACATGACTCCTCCAAGGAGAAGGACAACCATGGATGTCGTAACGACAGAAACCACCTTCCTGCCTTTGCTTTTTGATTCTCCCGATGAAAGATTGGATGCAATCAGAAGCACCAGCACTGTAACAAATATAAGCGTCGACAGTGCAAACAGAGTAGGTCTGATGCCCACCTTCACCTGGCTGTAAATCAAAGTGGAAATAGTGTTTATTCCGGCACCCCTTGTGAAGTGCGTGATTACAAAATCGTCAACAGACATTGTAAATGAAAGCAGGAATCCGGATACGATACCCGGTCTGATTTCCGGCAGTACAACCTTGATAAATGCGTATACCGGAGATGCACCAAGGTCGAGAGCCGCCTCATAGGTTATCCTCGTCGCCTGCTTGAATTTCGGCATAACCGAAAGAATTACATATGGCAGGCAGAAGGTGATATGTGACAGCAGCACAGTACCCCTGCTTAGTGAAATGCCGAATACCAGGAAGGTCATCATCAGCGATATACCTGTAACGATATCCGCATTAAGCATAGGTATATTCGTGAGAGCCATGATGGTATTCTGGCTGTTTTTTTTCATTACGGAGATGCCTACACAGGCAACTGTTCCGATAAGAGTTGCAGCAGCAGCCGCAATCAAAGCTATGGTAAAGGTGTTCCATACAGCCTCCATAATCATGGAGTTACTGAACATCTCCTTGTACCACTTCAGCGAAAAACCGCTCCACACCGACATCGCCTTGCTTTCATTGAACGAAAGCACCATCAGTGTGCCGATAGGCAGATACAGAAAGAGCATGATGAGCACCAGATATAATATCTTCGCAAACTTCTTCATATCAGGCTGCCCTCCCCGTCCTTATCAAGCTTTCCAAGCATTGCCATGCTCAGAATAATGAATATCATCATTACAAGTGACAGTCCGGAACCCAGGTTCCAGTTGGAGCTCGTCGTAAATTCCTGTTCGATAATATTACCGATAAGCAGAATTTTGCCTCCACCCAGCATGTTGGAAATTACAAAGGTAGTCAGTGCAGGTACGAAAACCATGGTCACACCGCTGGCAATTCCCGGAATGCTTAAAGGAAGCAGTATATCAAACAGGACGTTTTTCTTTGTTGCTCCCAGGTCATAGGCTGCTTCTATGATATTATCGTCGATTTTCATCAGTGTGTTGAAAATCGGAAGCACCATGAACGGAAGGAAGTCATATACCATACCGAGTACAATAGCCGTAGGAGTATTAATTATTTCCAGCGGCGGAAGATGCATCGCGGTCAGCATAGTGTTGATTATTCCGCCCTTTTCCAGGATAACCTGCCATGCCATAGTACGCAGCAGGAAGTTCATCCACATAGGCAGAATGAAGATAAAAACCATAAATCCGTTCCGGCCTATTTTACTGTTCCTCAGTATGAGGGCCAGAGGATAAGCCAGCAGGAAGCAGATCACTGTGCTGATGAAAGCAAGCAGCAGTGACAGCCCCAGAGCCTGCGCATGGTCTGCGCTAAAAATGGCTTTGATATTGGCAGCGGTGAATGCCCCGCTGCGGTCTGTCAGTCCGTAGTATGCGATAACCAGAAGGGGCACGATAGTTCCACAGGCTATCCATAGCAGATACGGTGTCGATAGGAATTTTCTAGACATCCAGTTCTATTGCCTCCTCTTCCTTGGTCTGCGGTTTATGCATTATCTGAATATTATCGGCATCAACGTCCAGGCTTACCTTCGTTCCCACAGGGAAGCTTTCTGTATTCTGAGCCAGCCATGTATATCCGCCGGCCTCAATCTCCATTTCATAGTGAACGCCGATGAATACGTTGTGAGTTACTTCTCCATCCAGCTTTCCGGCACCGGGCTTTCCGATTATCAGGTCCTCAGGTCTGATAACCACGTCAACCGGCTTGTTTCTGCCGAAGCCCTCGTCGATGCACGGGAACACAGTATCACAGATTTTTACCACTCTGTCTTCCACCATAACACCGTCGATAATGTTGCTGTCTCCAATAAAGTCAGCGACGAAAGCATTCTCCGGCTCGTTGTATATCTGTTCCGGAGTTCCCATCTGCTGGATTCTTCCTCCGTTCATTACAACAACCTTGTCGCTCATTGTAAGAGCTTCCTCCTGATCGTGAGTTACATACAGGAATGTGATTCCGAGCTCGTTCTTCAGTCTGATAAGCTCGTACTGCATATCCTGTCTCAGCTTAAGGTCCAGAGCTCCCAGCGGCTCGTCAAGAAGAAGCAGCTTCGGTTCGTTTACGATAGCTCTCGCCATTGCTATTCTCTGCTGCTGACCTCCTGAAAGAGAGTCTACTTTTCTTTTTTCAAAACCGTCAAGGTTTACCAGCTTCAGTGCATACTTTACCTTATCTTTAATGTACTGTTCAGACTTTCCGCTGATTTTCAGCCCGAAAGCGATGTTCTGCTCTATACTCATGTGAGGAAACAGGGCGTACTTCTGAAATACTGTATTAAGATGTCGTTTATTAGGGGGAACATTGGTAATATCCTTACCCTCGAAGAAAACCTGACCGCTGTCAGGCATCTCGAAGCCTCCGACAATTCTCAGCGTCGTAGTCTTGCCGCAGCCGGAAGGTCCAAGCAGTGTAATAAATTCATTTTCATTTACTGTCAGATTGAAGTCATCAAGTACCAGAGTATCATCAAAAGATTTTGAGATATTTCTTAATTCAATAAGTGATGATGCCATTCCCGTTTCCTTTCTTCTTAGTTAATAATTGTGGGTTTTGATTAAAAGCTCGGCGGCGTGCTCACCCAGATGAGTGTCGCACCCCTGCCTGATGAAATATAGTGTTTCTTTTCAGGTTTATAGTAGAAGGACTCTCCCTCTTTTGCCCTGAAGGTTTTCTTTCCGATGTGAACTGTCACTTCACCCTTGAGAACGTATCCGAATTCTTCACCTTCATGTGGTGTGTCAGGATAGGTTGAGCCCCCCGGCTGAAGAGTCACTCTGATAGGCTCCATCATGTTCTTCTGCGCTGACGGAACGATCCATTCTATCTTGTTCTTCAGTTCGGAATCTTCTTTTTCAAAATAGTCATCAAAACCGAATACCACCGGCTCCTCGCTGTCCTCTGCAAAAAACTCAGCCAGGGTTACTCCCAGACACTGCAGCAGATCGTCCAGAGTTGAGATTGACGGTGACGTCAGGTCACGTTCAAGCTGAGAAATGAACCCCTTCGACAGCTCGGCACGGTCGGCCAGCTCCTCCTGGGTCAGTCCCTTGACTACTCTGAGCTCCTTCAATTTGGCTCCTATATCCATAAAAAACTGCCTTTCTCTTATATTTATAATTCTAACAAGGATTGTAAACTTGTTGTTTAGTATTCCTAAACCAACTTTGCAATGAACATTATACTCTTTCTATAGGTAAAGTCAACAGTATTTCCCTTATTTCCCGCCGGAAATTTCAGTCATTTTGTAAACCTTGATAAATAGCTGATATCGTGATATTATTTTAGAACAATAAGCCTACAAAAAACGTAGAACAGGAGAAAAATATGGACCAGAAGAAATTCTTAGAAATAGTGGAAAGAGGCAATACAGGCGTCAAGGTATCGAGTGACGACTGGAATCTGAAATACGTTGCCAAGCTGTGCAGAAAGGTTTCCAGAGCACATGGTATGAAATGGGACAAGGATGTTATCATTCCCCAGGATGATGAGCTGCTGGATACGATGTTTGCCGCTGCCAGGGAGCTGCTGCTTCAGACAGGCATATACAACATCACCACAGGACGTATCATTGCCCTGACAGAAGAGGAAATTGACGAGGGTCTTGCAAATATGAAGAAATCCCTTACAATGGGTGAAGGAAAAGATGCGTATACATTAGTTGCCAGAGATGTTGAGGACTCACGTCCGCCTGCAATCTGGGCGGGAAATCCGGGATGTCCTACTCCTGAAGAAATTTTCTATCCGAATGTGCTGGCTACTGCAAAGGAGCCTATCATTGACCTGATGACCTGCGGTTCACTGATTGACGTTGACGGTTTTCCTGTAAAGAGCGGCGAGCCTACAGAGGTTCTTGCCGTAAGACGTGAGCTTCAGTACCTGAGAAAGGCTCTGGAAGAGGTCGGCAGGCCGGGACTCGGACTTCTGGCAGCTGAGAGTGCAGTAACAGAAACCGGTGACCTGTCTGCGGTTGCACCCGGACTTCTTAAAAGCACTGACTCTCACCTTATCGTATTCTTCAATGAACTGATTATCGATAACGGAAACCTTGTTCGAGTGGCAAACGGTTTTGATACGGGAATCGTAAACGCTTCTCTTGCATGCACTATGGTCGGCGGTATGGCCGGAGACGCACCTGCAAGCTGTATGACGATGATCGCATCCATCATGGCGGCGAACATTATCGGCAACGCTGACTATCACCTGTGCCACCCTATCCACATCAAAGACATCGCAACCACTGCACGCGGCTGTCTGTGGCTGCAGTCCGTTCTGTGCCAGACCTTTGCTAAGAAGGCACCTGCAATCATCGTGTGCGACATCTGGCCATGCAGCGGAAGCCTGACCAAAGAGCTTCTGTATGAGGTTGCGGCAAATGCCATCGTCGTTACCGTAAGCGGAGGTCACCTTGAGGGTGTAGGAGCTGCCAACGGAAACGAGCCAAACGGAACCGGTCTGGAGGTTCGTCTCATGGGCGAGGTAGGAAAGGCTGTTGCAAGACAGGGCATGACGAGAGCTCAGGCGAATGAAATCGTTCTTAAGCTTCTTGACAAGTACGAGCATGTTTTCGGAATGGAGGACAAGAACGCGGGAGTACGCTTTGATGTATCCTACGACCTGGAGACTCTGACACCTGTGCCTGAGTGGCAGCAGATGTACGATGAGGTTAAGGCAGAGCTTGCAGAGATGGGAATTCAGTTCTAAAAATATAAACTTACGACTCCGGAAGGCGTTTACACGGCGTAAATGCCTTCTTTTTTGGTGTTTTTGACTTTTTGCGACATTTATACCTTGATGTTTGCCGATTCCTGTGATAATGTAAAAAAGTATTTTTTTGTTTAATTAATATTTGTTATTGCTATTATCGACGGAGGAAAAAACTTATGCAGAACAAAACTCTGGTACCATGGTTTCGCCGTGGTGATGTGGGCGGTATCGCATACGCAGTTACCAACAACATCGTAAACTACCTGATCGTTATTGCTACCCTCAGCGGCGTGCTGGGATGGCCTGATGAAATCGTTTTCGGATACGTTATTCCGGGAATGTCAGTAGGCCTGCTGCTGAGCGGACTGTACTATGCATTTATGGCTCGCAGACTTTCTAAGAAGGAGGGACGTTCAGACGTTACTGCTTTACCTTCAGGTGTTTCCACACCGGCCATGTTCGTTATGCTGTACGGAGTTGTAATGCCGCTTTCATATGCTGTTGAGGATCCTCAGATGGCATGGTCAGCAGCCACAGCTGCCTGCTTCATCGGAGGTGCGGTTGAATTCATCGGAGGCATCATCGGACCTTGGGTAAAAGCACACGTTCCAAGAGCTGCTCTTCTTGGTACTGTTGCAGGTATCGGTTTCATCTGGATGTCAACTCAGGGATTATTCGACATCTATCGTGATCCGCTTATCGGTATTCCTGTAATGTTCGTTGCTGTTGTGGGAATCTTCGGCGGATATCTTTTCCCTAAGAAAATTCCACCGCTAATCGTTGCATTGGTAGGAGGCATAATCTACGCAGCATGTCTTGGAAGGGTTCAGCCTGATTTCACAGGAATAGGATTCTACATTCCAAATCCTGTAGGCGTAATCGAAAACATGATAGACGGTTTTGCTATCGTTACACCTTATCTTTCAGTTATCATTCCTGTTGAAGTGTACAATTTCATCGAGACAATGGACAACGTTGAAGCTGCAAATGCTGCAGGAGACAACTATAACGTTAGAGAAGCTCAGTTTGCAGACGGTATCTGCACTATGATTTCCGCTCTTTGCGGAGGTGTGGTTCCTAACACTGTATGGCTTGGACACGCCAGCCTTAAGAAGACTGAAGCAGGCTGCGGTTACTCATTAATTTCCGGAATCGTGCTTGGAGCTGCCGGAATCTTCGGTCTGTTCACATTCCTGAACAGCATCGTTCCGCCTGCAGTATGTGCAATCACATATCTGTGGTGTGCAACAGTAATGGTTGCACAGGCGTTCAAGGATACAAATCCTAAGCACTACGCAGCAGTTGGAATCGCAATGGTTCCACCGGTTGCAGACTTCCTTTACACTCAGGTTACAGGCTCTGTAGGTCTTGCCAACATCTGGACTGAAGTAATCGCTGACGGAACAGCTGCTTACGGTCCTGAAACAACTCAGGCACTTATCGATGCCGGCGTAATGTGGAACGGTGTACCGGCAGTAAAAGCAGGTGCAATCGTAACAGGTATCATCCTTGGTACAATTATCGCCTTCGTTATTGACAAGCGTCTTGACAAGGTTGCAGTTACAGCACTTGTCGGCTGTGTTGCGGCTGCAGTCGGCCTGATTCACAGTGCACAGCTTGGATTCTATCCAACCTCACCGTTTACAATCGCATACCTGATCATGGCAGTACTGGCATACATTCTTCATCTTGGAAGAAAGAGCTGGTTCCAGGGTCCGGACGATTACGACTACGTATAATAAAGCCACATATTGGAAAAAGCAGATTATCGCCTGTGATAATCTGCTTTTTTAGTCTGGTTATTTGTCATAAGCCGGTCACGGTCGGGCGTGCGGCGCTCGGCCCGCGCGGATCATATCGCGTGCAGGATGAACCAGCGGCACGCGGGCGTCGCGGCCGTATCGCGTGCAGGATATTTGCTGTTTTTTCAAGCAAAAAGTACCACAATTCCATATCCCGTAACTTCTATAACAAGTTCTATTCACATAATTTATATTTATGCACGTTTTTCCTTTGCCCCTGACACAAAATAGCGGTAATATAATGGAAACATTTTGGATTAAGCCCTCACGTACGTTAGCTATCGCTGAAAATTCGCTGACCACCCCACTATCAGCATCAGTATTGCAGTGGATGTGGTACTTTTTTTCGAAAAAAACTTAAAATGTCCTGTCAGCGATAAACCTCGGTAAGGCTGCAACGACAATTCTATTAATATTTAGCTTATATCCTGTGCATATCCAGCAAAGCCTTACACGTACAGGCTGACCTGCTCCTGCTTCTCCACATCTACAAGCCCGAAGGTATTTATCTTCAGAAATGGAATTACTGTGAGCGATACGAAGGCCATAGTCATCAGCGGGGCAACCTCTTCGGAGGCACCCAGTGAGTAAATCGTTTCCATCAGCCTGTGATGTTCTTCTGCAATTTCCTCTGCAGGTGTATCTGCCATCAGCCCGCCAATAGGAAGGGAAACCTTTGCAAGCACCTGTCCGTCGCAGACAGCGGCACATCCGCCACCCTGCTCGATTACAGCATTTGCAACTGCCGCCATGTCCTCGTCACTGGTTCCTATTACAATCAGATTATGGGAATCGTGTGATATTGATGAGGCAATAGCGCCCTTCTTCAGGCCGATTCCATTGATGAATCCAAGTCCTCTGTGACCTGTATTATTATGTCTTTCTATTACAGCAATCTTAAGAATATCTCTTTCTAAATCTATTCCGTTGTCTCTGTCCCAGTCGATTTCTGTAATCCATTCTTCCGTTAGAAGCTGCCCCGTAATGCATTTTATAACTCTGCATCTGTCGCTTTCCTGCTGGATGAAGAAATCCGCAGCCTCCTGTTTCTTTACATTGAAGCTGTTGCGGACAGCATCATATAGGGATTGTCTTACCGAAGGGGTTTTGATAGGGGCCAGGCTGCCCTTGGACACCACCTTCACCCCGCGGCAGTAGACATCCTCAACCTCAACCTTATCCAGATCGCTCAGAATCAGAATATCAGCCCTGTAACCCGGCGCAACCGCACCGATTCGCTTCAGCCCGAAATATGTCGCCGCCTGTATGGAAGCCATTCGGATGCCTGTAACCGGTGATTTTCCGCGTGACGCGGCTTTGCGTATCATGGCATCGATGTGGCCGTCATGGAAAATGTCCGCAGGATGCTTGTCGTCTGTCACCAGAAGGCATCTGCGGCTCCACGGCTCGTCAAAAAGGTCGATAAGGTCGTCCAGATTTCTTGCCGCTGTTCCCTGTCTCACCATCACCCACTGGCCTTTGCGGATTCGCTCTGAGCCTTCCTCAAAGGATGAGCACTCGTGGTCGCTCTGTATTCCCGCGGTCACGTAGCGGTCCAGGTCTTTTCCGGTCAGCAGCGGCGCGTGGCCGTCTATCACTCTGCCCTCTTCTACGGCATCGTCTATTTTTGCAAGAACTTCCCGATCGTCGTTCACCACACCGACGTAGTTCATCATTTCCGCCAGCCCGAGAATTCTGCCGTTTTCGTAGAAGCCTCTGAGGTCGTCTGCCGAAAGCTCTGCCCCGGACTCGTCAAGCGGTGTCGCCGGAACGCATGAAGGCAGGGTGAAATATACTGACAAAGGCAGGCCTTCGCTTGCCTCCAGCATGTATTCTATTCCCTTTTCTCCGCAAACGTTAGCTATTTCGTGGGGGTCTGCAACGATTCCCGTCGTTCCGTGTATCAAAACCGCCTTAGCCAGCTCCGCCGGCGTCATCATTGTGCTTTCAATATGCATATGTCCGTCAATAAATCCCGGACAGATATACTTTCCCGTAACGTCCTCTACCACATCGGCCTCATCGTCCGTATATGCTCCGACTCCGATGATTCTGCCGTCCTCAATCAGCACGTTCTCTCTGTCAAGAGTGTCTGAAAACACATTTACTACTGTTCCGTTTTTTAATAATCGCTTCATCGTATACTGCAACTCCTGTAAATAGACATTTTTAGCATTATATCAGAGTTGTCGGATGTTTACAATAGATGACTTTGCGGGATTTTGGCAAATAACCCAATATGGCGTGGCATCAGATATATTAAAAAGAATTAAGAATCCCGGTCGTCGGCCACATCACGTGGCCTCCGGCCGGGATTCTTCAATTCATCAACATCCGCCTAAAACTGAGCAACCTCAGGGTTTGCCTCCTCTGCCGGTTCAACCTTCAGGCAGTACAGCACAGGTCCTGCCTCGCCGTAAACCTCGTCATACTCAATGAAGACCTTGGCAGTTACCGTAACCCATCCGCCGTGCTCCAGCCTGCTTGCGGCATCCTTCCACTTGCAGACAAGGCCGGCAAACTGAATGTCCTCAACACAGCAGGTCATAACGTGTCGTCCGAAAACAAACTTGTCATCAGGAAGGCCTCCGCCTGTTACACTACGGCCTTTAATGGTAATAATCTTTCCGTCGTACTTATCCTGCTCCTCGTTGATATCTCTGTACCACTCAGCAAAAGCATCGTCACCGACAGTAAATTCATCGGCTTCAACATCGAACGGCAGCGGATCTGCAATATCGTCCACCTCAACATCATCCTTTGAGTATTCGTAGAGAATCTGGCTTCTTCTGTTTGCGGCACGGACTATTTTGTGGAACTCCATCTTGTCCATTTTTCCGTCACGGCTGCAGCGATTGAATACAACCAGTTCTGCACTCTTAAGCTTGTCAAATACGAGCTGTCTCATATTCTGATTATATGTCATGAATGTGGTCGCATCCGCAAACATGGTTTCCTGATACGCAAGCCAGGACTCAGGCATGTTCATGTATAAAGTGTCCAGGCTCCACATTCCGTTGTATTCAACGATTACGCGTTCTGCATCATGCTTTTTCTGAAGCTCCTCAAGCCTTTCCGGAGTAATGTCAAATTCCTCGTCGATGGTTTCGATGAACACATTGGTTCCGAAAAATCTAGCAGGATGATACTCCTCCTCTCCCTCTTCACAAAGGAGAAGAAGTGTTCTTTCACCTGAGTTGAAATCCTCGCCTTCAAGTGCCTCCTGAATAAAGCTGGTCTTGCCGCTTTCCAGAAAGCCGGTAAATAAGTATACTGGTATTTCCATTGCTTCCCCCATTACCTCATTACTCATCAAGTTTAAACATTTCTCTGATTGCATCCGGCTGGATATCCACACCGATTACGCAAAGCATTCCGGTTACCGCAGGTTCGCCGAATCTTACATCCTGCTCGCCCGGTATATAGTCGAAGTGAATCCATCTTCCGTCCACACATTCCACGATGCCTTTTGCTCTCAGAACCTGTCCGTATGCCGTAAAGTTTCCAAGGTCCATCAAAGCGTTTTTAATGTGCTCAACCTTGAATTTACGTGCAGTTTCAACGCCATAGCTGTCAAATACTTCATCAGCATGGTGGTGACCCTCGTGGTCGTGGTGGTGGTCATGGTCATGATGATGGTCGTGACCACATCCGCACTCATCATCGTGATGATTTTCATGCTCGTGATGATGATCGTGGTCGTGATGATGTTCATGCTCGTGGTCGTGATCATGATCGTGCTCGTGTTCATGATGGTGTTCATGCTCGTGGTCGTGGCATCCACACTCATCATCGTGATGATGCTCATGCTCGTGGTCGTGTTCATGCTCGTGCGCATGCTCCTGCTCCTCAACCAGGTGCTCCAGCTGATCCAGCAGAGTGTTCTTGTTCTCCATAGTTTCAAGAATCTGTTTTCCTGTCAGCTGGCTCCATGGAGTTGTAATAATAGGCGCACCCTCGTTATGCTCACGGATAAGAGCCACGCTTGCCTCTATTTTTCCGTCCGAAAGTCCGTCAGTGTGGCTCAGAACAATAGAGCTTGCATATTCTATCTGATTATTGAAGAATTCACCGAAATTCTTCATATACATCTTTGCTTTCTTAGCATCTACAACAGTAGTAAAGGCATTTAACGTGATTTCGTCATTGTTCAGGTTCTGAACAGCCTGAATAACATCGCTCAGCTTTCCTACGCCTGACGGCTCAATCAGGATTCTGTCAGGATGATACTCTGCAATAACCTTTTCAAGAGCTCGTCCAAAGTCCCCAACCAGAGAACAGCAGATACATCCGGAGTTCATTTCATTGATCTGAACACCTGCATCCTTCAGGAAACCGCCGTCAATTCCGATTTCACCGAATTCGTTCTCAATCAGAACAATCTTTTCCCCTGAATAAGCCTCTTCGATAAGTTTTTTAATTAAAGTCGTTTTTCCGGCTCCAAGAAATCCCGAAAAAATATCAACTTTTGTCATAATCCTTCACCTCGATTAAATAAATATGATATTCCATTATATCACACCCAAACCGACTCTACAATTCATTCTGGGTAGGATTATTCAGTATTTTGCCGTCAATGTCATACCGGGATCCGTGGCACGGACAGTCCCAGCTCTGCTCCTCCTCGTTCCACTTCAGCGCACAGCCCAGATGCCTGCACCTTGGTGCAGTCGGCGTAAGCATAGCCTTATCAGCGGACAAAACATTCTTAAAGAACTGCTTTCCCGCCATCCGACGGTCAGGTCTCATAACCTCTGCAAGCTCCTCCGGCATATTTCCGGTCAAAGCAAGGGCAGCCATCATGGATCCATTCATTCCCCACTTGCTGAAACCGGTCGCGACATACAGGTCCTCCGTCCGCGGGCTGTAATGTCCCACATAAGGCAGCCCGTCTAGACTCATGCAGTCCTGATTGGCATACTCACCCACGATCTTAGCGTATGGAAAAAGCTCAAGAGCCCGTGTCCTAAGCCTCTCCAATCCTCCCGAAGTGGAACCCGTCTTACCCCCGCAGCCGCCCAGA
This sequence comes from Emergencia sp., assembly GCA_051883055.1. Lineage (GTDB taxonomy): Bacteria > Bacillota > Clostridia > Peptostreptococcales > Anaerovoracaceae > Senimuribacter. The sequence continues at coordinate 4,721 of JBJESZ010000110.1, read as the reverse complement.
AGCAGATAATCCTTATATCTTCTCAGGGAAACGTCCCGGCTGTCCTCGCAGGCATACATATCAGCAGGAAAATTATATGTGTCCGCCTTCAGAACCACCACATACGACCTGTGCTGATACATCTTGACGAAATACATTCCGTGAAGGTTGAAAATCGGATAATGTGTGCAGACAATCACCCTGTCAGCCATGACCCTGTACTCCTGTCCATGACTTCCGTCTGACCCCTCTCCGGCATTCACAATTACCTCATATCCTGCCCTGTCCTCCTGCTTCTTTATGTGCCGGACAAAGCTGTTTTCGCATATTTTCTGTCCCCAGCTGATCTCAGCGGCAAACTTCAAGGGATGGAAGCACGCCTGCCTGGAGGTTTTGATTGCTCCGGTCACCGGAAAAGGCAGTTCCGTGTTTTCGGTAAAAACAGCTTCACCGCCCAGAGCCTTAACCGTATCAGCCTCATCGCGAATCTTCTGTGCACCCTCCTGATCAACGGAATAGATATAGTTGTCGCAAATAGTGAAATCACAGTCTATCCCGCTGCACAGCTCCTCGTACATCCTCAGTGCCAGCCTGTTCGCCTCCAGGTATCTTCTGGCATGGTCAGGACCGGAGCGTTTGAGAGTTTTGTTGTAAATCAGCCCCGGCTGAACCGTAATCTTGGCCGTGGTGCTACCTGTAGTCGCGTCGCAGATTCGATCCTTCTCCAGGAGCAGGTAATCCACGCCCTTTTTGTTAAGAAAATGTCCGCACAGCAGACCCGCCAGCCCGCCGCCGATAATCAGAGTCTCCGTCCGAACGTCGCCCTCCAGGGTCGGGAACTCCGGCATTTCGATATCTTTTTTCCAAATGGAATCCATTGTTCATGTACCTCCGCAGTTTCAGGTTTTGTTTACGGGTAGTTTTCCACGGGGTTCTCAAGTATATGCTTGATTTCTGCAGTTTCTGGCAATATAATGGAAATTGTGGCTCGCCACGGGCTATCAAAACCAACAGAAGAGGATTATTTTTATGAATATGAAAAAAGGCGCAATAATAACGCTGGCGGCCGGCATCATGTGGGGTTTTTCCGGATGCTGCGGCCAGTACATGTTTGATAATTTTAACGTTGACCCGCTATACCTGTCATCGTTCAGAATGCTTTTTGCAGGCATACTGCTTATAATCATCGGGGTTATCAAGAACAGAAATGATATGGTTTCCATCTGGCACGACAAAAAAGCAGTCATCAGGCTTTTCATCTTCGCCTGGTTCGGAATTCTGTTCAACATGGTTTCGTATCTGATTGCAATAGACTACTCAAACTCCGGTACGGCAACCATTCTGCTGTACATAGGACCGGTCCTTGTCATGATTTTCAGCTGCTTCACAGCCAGAAAACTTCCTGACAGAAAGGAATTCGCAGCAATTCTGATGGCTGTTATCGGAACCTTCATACTGGCAACTCACGGCAATATACACAGCATGGTTCTCACGCCTCTCGGTCTATTCTGGGGACTGCTGTCAGCCTTCGCGCTTGCATGCTACACCCTGATTCCGGGAGACCTGACTCAGAGATACGGTGCAGTTCCGGTTACCGGCTACGGCATGCTTATCGGAGGAGCAACCCTGTTCATAGCCACACAGTCGTGGAACGCCCCTATGGTTCACGACCCGAGATGTATCGCCGCATTCCTTGCAATGGTTATTCTGGGTACAGTGATGACCTTCACCATGTACCTGCTCGGCATCAGGCTTATCGGCCCGGTCAAAGCCAGCATGCTGGCAAGCATCGAACCTGTATCCGCAACTGTAATCATGGTTATCTGGCTGAAGGAAACCTTCCAGTTCCTTGACTTCGTCGGATTCATGTGCATATTCGTAACCGTATTTCTGCTTACGAAAAAGGAATAGTTGTATCTCATATCAAAACCAGTAAAGGTCCCGGCAGCGCCGGGACCTTTGACTGTAGACAAAGTCCTTTAGTGCTATACTTTGGGCTGAAGCAAAGTTTAAATTTCGAGTCGCCGGCCTGCTTAATTATTTTTAAGTTTACGGCTTGAATTCGCCGACATTTTTGATTTTTTACAAGGTTACGGCTCGGATTCGCCGACCTGTGAAAGAAATACTAGGATTACGGCGTCCCTACGGCTTCAGTATCAGACATACAGGTTCAGCTTAACGTCAGAATCGTAGTTTTACACGTTATTTCCATGTAATTTCTTACAGTATTTACTTTATTTTCCAAATAGAGTAATCGGATGTTGTCTTTGAATAACTGTCGAAGTTCAAGATGAGTTAACTTTTGAAGTGGGCGAAGCCGTAAATGACGTGTTCTACTTGTTTATCGGCGGATTCGAGCCGTAAAGCGCGTTGTAGTATTTTAATCCGGCGCGAGTAAAAAACTTTACTTCAATATACGATAAAATCATGAAGTCTAATCCCAGTACAATAGCAGCAGATGCATGTTACAAAACATCTGTCATAGCAAAGATACTGACAAGAAGAGGCAAGAAATATGCTGACGTCTTGTCAGTGTTTTTCTTTTAAAAGCCAACTCTTAAGATTTGACCGAAAACAAAAGAAAATCCCCTTGGATAATGATAATTCCAAGAGACTTTGTCAACAGTTTAAGGTCCCGGCAGCGCCGGGACCTCAGGTTTAAATCATGTTATTTTCTTATAAGCCGCTTATGAGCTCTCGTTCTATTTTACTACGATCTTAACGGTTTTCTTCAGACCGCCAACCTCTGTCTTACATGTAACTATACATGTGCCCTTCTTCTTGGCAGTAACCTTTCCTGTTGAAGATACAGTCGCAACATTCTTGTTGCTGCTTGACCATTTAACCTTAACGTCTGTACGTCCTCCGTCAACAACAGACTTTAGCTTCACGCTCTTGCCCTTCTTGACATTTACAAGTCCTGTATCTTTTCCACCGTACTGTACATTGAGATATTTAGGCAGATTCTTGCAGATTACGTTTACCTGTTTAATCTGTCCGGAAACGGTTCTTGCTGTAACAATTGCGCTTCCTGCCTTCTTATAAGTAATCTTGCCCTTCGTAGATACATTGCAGATATCCTTGTTACTGCTTGTCCATATAACTCCATCAGTAGTGTTTGCAGGAGAAACTGTAGCAGTTACAGTTTTAGAGCTTCCTTCCCAGAGAACTACAGAACTTGCACTCAGCTTTAGTCCTGTGGACTGTATAGCAGGCTTAACTTCGAAGGTAATCTTGTCACTTCCGTTTTTACTGTCACTATAATATTTCCAAAATTCAGAGTTGTCATAAACCTCGAAAACTACCGGCCAATTAGGTTTATACTGATAAACAGCTTTAGGATCAATGATTGTACCATCACAGATTATTCTTTTCAGGTTTTTGTTTCCGGATAGTGATAATGACCAGAATCCCTGGAATGTCTTAGGAAGATGAATGCTTGACAGGTTACAGTCATTAAACGCATAGTTTTCCATAACCCTCAGGCCTTCACTTATTTCAACGTTCTGCAGATTCTTACATCCTGAAAAACAGTTCCCTTCAATTATTTCCAGATTAACCGGCAGCTTGACGCTTGTCAGTGCAGTATTACCTTCGAAATAATCAATAGATGTACAGTTAACCGCTCTGGAGAAGTCCAGGGTAGTCAGGTTAGGACATCTGATTACGCCCTTGCACTCTGTCAGGCCTTTTCCGAAGGATACCTTAGTCAGATTAGGACAGTTCTCAGCCACACTGTCAATCGAGGTTACACTGTCAGGAATAATAAGCTCTGTCACACCTGAGTTTATAAATGGAACACCGGTCATCTTTTCAAGCTTTGATGGAAGCTTTATGCTCTTCAAGGAGAGTGTTCCTTCGAAGGCTCGAGTCCCTATACTCTTAACTGTGCTCGGAATAACTACAGATGACAGGGATGTGCATTTATAAAAAGCATAACTGTCAATAGCTTTTGCTCCCGACTTAATTACAACGCTTTTCAGATTAGGGCATTCCTGGAAGCCCCTTACAACTTCAACCCCCGAAGGGATAGTTACCGACTGCAGATTCTGACATCTTGAAAATGCACCTGAGTCAATCGTTTTCAGATATTTAGGCAGCTTGACAGTCTGCATGAACTGCTTATTATCGAAGCCGTCTACAGAAACTACCTTGTAGCCTCGCAGTGTATTAGGGATAACCACGTTGAGCTCATCTCCATTATATTTTACGATTTCACAGGTCTTGTCTCTGTCATTAAACCAAACCTGGAAAAATCCTTCGGTTTCTGATGCATGTACCTCCTCCACAGGAAGTATCATAACGGACATGGTAACTACCATTACCAGTGAAAGAAGCAGACTAGTCAATTTCTTCATTCTTCTTTTCCTCCTGAATATTTATGTATTTTATGCTATTTTAACACACCTGCTATCAGAATTCCACTATTCACTAGAAAAAAATTCCATCTTCATCAAAGCCCCCAAACACGAACTGCCGAGACTACTACAGGGAGCCCAGTTCAATGAGCTCCCTGTCAGTGATTTTAGTATGTACTTATTATTTAAGTGACTACATTATTTAGCTTTTATGTACTTAACAGTTGACATCGGACCGTAGTATGTCTTTCCGTCAATAACCTTGTATGCTCTTGCCTTGTAGTAATAGGTCTTGCCTTTTACAAGTCTGTTGCCCTTAACGTTGTATAAGTTTCTGATAATGTAGGTTGAACCCTTGGTTGCAACCTTCTTGTATACTGCGTA
>JBJESZ010000109.1:9127-24787 GCA_051883055.1 Emergencia sp. | reverse complement strand
CTGGCTCCCTTGATTATTATTTCGTTTCCCAATGTTCCTTGTTCTCCTTATAGTCTTACCTTATACTCAAATATCTGGTCACGCAGCTGAGCTGCTCTCTCGAACTGCAGGTCCGCCGCAGCCTGCTGCATTTCCTTTTCCAGCTTCTTTACGTAATCCTTCAGCTCCCTGTTTGTCATTTCCAGAGGCTTCTTTCCCTTGTAGCCGGCCTCGCTGTCAGCCGCTCTGGTCGCCTCGATAACAGCTCTGACTGACTTCTGCACGCTCTTCGGTGTGATGTTGTGCTCCCTGTTATATCTGTCCTGAATTCCGCGTCTTCTGTCTGTCTCATCTATTGCGGCCTTCATAGCCTGACTGATATGATCCGCATACATTATCACGCGGCCCTCAGCGTTTCTCGCCGCACGTCCGATGGTCTGTATCAGGGATGTTTCAGTACGAAGGAAGCCCTCCTTGTCCGCATCAAGAATTGCGACAAGGGTTACCTCCGGAATATCCAGACCTTCTCTCAGAAGATTGATTCCAACCAGAACGTCGAATTCTCCCAGGCGCAGATCCCTGATAATCTCCAGCCTCTCAAGGGTATCAACCTCGGAATGCAGATATCTTACCCTTATCCCTGCATTGGTCAGATATGTCGTAAGGCTTTCAGCCATCTTCTTTGTAAGCGTCGTGACAAAAGCTCTGTTTCCTGCCTTGGCAACAGCCTTCAGCTCTCCAATCAGATCGTCAATCTGTCCCTCTGTCGGACGGACTTCAATAGGAGGGTCAAGCAGACCTGTAGGTCTGATAATCTGCTCAGCACTTATGCCTCCGGACTGTTCTCTTTCGTAGGCTGCAGGCGTTGCGCTGACATAGATTGCCTGATTGACCATATTCTCAAATTCAGCAAACTGCAGAGGTCTGTTGTCTAATGCCGATGGAAGCCTGAAGCCGAAGTCAACCAGGGATGACTTTCTTGATCTGTCTCCGGCATACATCGCTCTCAGCTGAGGCAGCATTACGTGTGATTCGTCTATTAAAATCAGGAAATCGTCGGGGAAGTAGTCTATCAGAGTGTAAGGTCTGGTTCCTGCCTCCACGCCTGCAAGATGCCTGGAGTAATTTTCTATTCCCTTGCAGGTTCCGATTTCTCTCAGCATCTCGATATCATATCTGGTTCTCTGCTCTATGCGCTGAGCCTCCAGCAGCTTTCCCCGGTCCTGAAACCACTGAACTCTTTCCTTCAGTTCCTCCTCAATGGTTCCGATAGCTCTCTCCATATTCTCTTTGGTCGTTACATAGTGAGACGCAGGATAAATCGCTACGTGGTTTCTTATTCCAAGAATTTCTCCGGTCAGCGGATTCATTTCTTTTATTGACTCGACCTCATCACCGAAAAGTTCGATTCTGACAGCTTTGTCAGATCCGGCAAGGAAAACATCTATGATGTCACCTCTTACCCGGAAGGTACCTCTCTCGAAAGCCAGATCATTTCTGTTGTACTGAATGTCTACCAGCTTGCGCAGAATCTCGTTCCGCGGTTTTTCCATTCCGGGTCTTAGAGACAGCATCTGGTTCTCGTAGTCGAATGGGCTTCCCAGACCGTATATGCACGACACTGATGCCACGATAATAACGTCCCTTCGTTCAGCCAGAGCTGCTGTTGCCGAGTGTCTCAGCTTCTCAATCTCATCATTTATCTGTGAGTCCTTTTCAATATATGTGTCCGTGGACGGAACGTATGCTTCCGGCTGGTAGTAATCGTAGTAGGATACGAAATATTCCACCGCATTGTCGGGAAAGAACTCCTTGAATTCTCCATGAAGCTGTGCAGCCAGTGTCTTGTTGTGAGAGATTACCAGTGTAGGCTTCTGCACCTGCTCGATGATATTAGCCATGGTAAAGGTCTTTCCGGAACCGGTCACTCCCATGAGTGTCTGGTGTTTCTTTCCTTCTTTGATCCCTTTAACCAGCTTCTCCACAGCCTGGGGCTGGTCGCCAGTTGGTTTATATTCGGAGTGTAATATGAATTTATCCATGATTTTCGTCCTTTTTTCACGCATTTGTTATGATTACTATCAGCCACAAATTCGTGTAATTTCAAAATTTATTCGTGCAACTATCGAGAATCCAATTGGTTAATATTCACCTTGTCTTTTCATAAGTATTTTTTCTCCATCATCTATAATGATTATCTGGACGGATTAATCCTGCTCCTCTTCTAACCATTCTTTGAATTTTTCTTGCAATATCTTTTTATCAGGTAAATACAATTTATATTCTTTTGCATAGATATTCGCGTCTACTGGCAATGTTAATTTTACTAATGCCTCATCACTATCCTTACACAACAAGATACCAACCGTAGGATTTTCATCATCTGTTTTTACATATCTATCATAATAATTCACATACATTTGCATTTGACCTAAATCCTGATGTGTCAATTCATCAACTTTTAGATCAATCAGTACATAACACTTCAACAAACGATTGTAAAAAACCAAATCTACAAAGAAATTCTTTTCATAAAACGTAAAACGTTTTTGTCTTGCTTCAAATAAAAATCCTTTTCCTAATTCCAAGAGAAAATTCTGTAATTTTCCAATAATAGCACTTTCTAACTCACTTTCCTGATATGCCGCTTTTGTATCCATGCCAAGAAATTCCAGCACAAATGGTGATTTCAGCACATCTTGTGGTTTGTAAAGAGTAATTCCATCATTAGCCAGTTCCAATACTCGATCCCTCTCCCTACTCATTGCCAATCGTTCAAATAAGCTAGAATTATATTGACGCTTCAATGTCCTTACGTCCCAATTAGACAAAATAGCTTCCTTTTCATAAAAGTTCCTTTCATCTGCATTTTCAATTCTCATAAGAACTTGATAATGGGACCATGAAAGCTGAAACGGAATCTTCTTATCTTCCAATTGTGCAGACGCTGTCTGCACAATTGGAACCAATGAAAAAACATTGTTTGTATTAAGATATTTAAATTGCTCTGCTCTATCTTTATATACCAAATAAAACTTTCGCATAGATGCAACATTTGTACGCGAAAATCCCTTACCAAATTCATTTGTAAGAAATTCTGATAATTCATCAAGAATTCTTTTCCCATATTTAGCTCTCGACTCACCTTTTTGTTCTTCCTCTACAAGATATCGTCCAATTTCAAAATTTGAAATTATAGTTGTGAGGTTGGCAACCGTCCCTGTTATTTCTCTAGCAGCTTGAACTATTTCTTTTGATTTTCTAAATAAGTCATCCAAATTTTCTAATTCATTATTATTCACAATACACCGCCTTATCTATTCAATCGTACAGACACTGTCTGCACAATTCTCACAATTTCTTCCGCAACTTCTATCGCTGTTCGCATCCAAATTGTAACACTTTAAATTCCTGTTTACTTCACGTATACCTTCCTTTTGAACTACCGAGAAATACTCGACAGTTGATTTTTCATCTAATTCTTCTTCAGCATATATATTTCTTAAATGAAGAGAAATATTATCTGTCGAACAATCGAACAATTCTGCCATCAATTTTTGACTTAACCAAAATGTTTCATCTTTAAATATTACATTTACACATACATTCGTTTCATCTATTTGATATAAAATCACTTCGTGCTGTCGATTCAATTTTTCCTCCTCGTATACTTTGATTTATATCGATGATTACACGAATCCAGGTCAAATATTCCTTTCATACTATGTATTATGACCATAATTCTCAGCCATAACAGTTCATTCATATTATACAACAGCAGTTTTTAAAGGTCAAACAAATGTTCTGTATTTTGTACTGCAGCAAAAAAGCGCTCCACCGGCAGTTTTACCTAACCGATGTGCGCCTGTTTTCTATTTATTAAACTATTCGCCTGATTTTCTCGCCTGTTTTCCCGCCTACTTTTCCGTACATTCTCCAGTCTCAGGCTGTTCTTCAGCATCCTCCTCATCACGTTCCCGCTTGTAAGACAGGTACGAAATGCCCACTCTCATAGAGTTCAGCAGACTGATAACCTCATCATCAGACAGTGAATATGAATCGTTCTCCATCATCCAGCTTCTCGCTGCCAGGAAGTGAAGCTCTATGAAAATCTTTACATAATGATGACGGAAAGCGTCATTAGCAAGCCCGTCCTCGTCCATCATAGTGTGAAGCTGTTCTTCAATAATAACCTTCAGTCTCTTAACGAAGTATGTATCACCGTGTTTACGATCCAGCATTACATTCATGGCCTTGCTGTTGTTCTTGCAGAACTCAAACCATGAGGTCAGGATGTACGGCGGGTCACAGTCAAAGGTTTCTTCGAAGAATTTGGTGGAAGTCACGTGCGCCCTAGGAGGTGCGGCTGCATATCTTGCCTTTATCTCCGTGAACAAAGCCGTCTCAATCTGTTCCATAAGGTCATATATTCCCTCAAAGTACTGATAGAAGGTTCCCCTTGTAATGGAAGCCTTTTCACAGATTTCCTTTACGGTAATCTTATCCCACTTCTTATCTACAATAAGGTCTAAATATGTATCTATAATCTTTGCTCTCGTCTGCTGAGACTTCTGACTTTTCTGGTTGCTTCCCTGTTCCATATCGTACTCCTCTCCTATCAACATATACTTATTATCAGTATACATCATTTTTCAGACAGAATCAAAATATAATTTCACATTATTTCAAAATGTGTGCAATTTTGACTGTATGCTTTCACCAAAAACATCCACAAGCCTGCGAATCCGCAGGCCCATGGATGCCAATGAAATACACTATTTTATGCTAAATGTCCAAAGACATATAGTATCCGTTTGTTACCGCATCGTAAACCTTTCCCGGTCTTCTGCAGTCTCCGATTCTGTGTACAACAGGTGCACTGTCAGCAAGTTCCTCAAACAGCTTGTTGTCCGCATAGTATCCGACCGCATTCAGCACAATGTCAGCTTTGATAAGCTCTTCACCGCCGTCAGCAGACACAGTCAAAAGCCCCTCTGAAGAGATTTCTTTTCCGCTTGTATTTGTCAGAACGCGTACATCGTGTTTCTTCAGATCCAGTTTAACTGCTGTCTGGTAGAAAATTTCCGCATCTGCCGCAACATCATCTCGCAGTTCGACCAGAGTAACTTCCTTACCCATTCTTGCCAGATGAGCAGCTGTTTCGCAGCCGACAAGACCGCCTCCCAGAACAACTGCCTTTTCTCCGGCTTTGTCTTCCTGACCGTAGATACTTTCGGCAAACATTACGTTATCGCCGTCAATTCCGGGTATTGAAGGTGTTACAGGCTTTGCTCCTGTTGCAAGCATCAGAACATCAGGAGCCTCACTCTCTACGATGTCTCTGGTGACTGGTGTGTTCAGATGAACCTTCACGCCGTATTTCTCAACCTCATACGCCAGCACCTCGGCAAAAGTATACATGTCGTACTTGAAGTCCACATGCTTCGCAAAGTGCAGCGCGCCGCCAAGAGAACCGGTTTTCTCGTAAAGTGTCACATCGTGGCCTCTCTGTGCCGCAGTAATTGCAGCCTGCATACCTCCGGGACCGCCGCCGGCTATCAAAACCTTCTTAGGCGAAGTAGGCTGGCTCTTTGCAATCCATTCATTATATTCGTTTCCTGTTGCGGGGTTAACTGTACATATAGTTGTTTCTGTCTTCAGCGACGCGCCGAAACAGCTCATGCAGCGCAGACATCTGCGAATCTCTTTTTCCCTTCCCTGACGAAGCTTGTTAGGAAGCTGGGGATCTGCCAGAAGAGGCCTTCCCAGTTCAACAATATCAGCCTTACCGCTGGCAATGATTTCTTCCATCATTTCCGGATCAACGATTGCACCAACTGTCGAAATCGGAACATTAACCTCCTTGCGGATAGCCTCTGCAAGGTAAACATTCGCACCTTTTTCTGCAAACTGAGTAGGGTGTGTGCGAAGATACAGCTCAAGATCTTCGTGGAGGCCCGCAGAAACGTTAATCAGGTCACACTTGTCCTCAATCAGCTTTGCAAGCTTGATACCTTCCTCCAGAGTGATTCCGTCAGCCAGGAATTCATCGGCGCTTATACGAACTTCAATAGGAAATCCCGGGCCAACGTGACGTCTTATTGACTCAAGAGCCATTACCAGTGGTTTTGCTCTGTTTTCGAAGCTTCCGCCATATGCATCAGTCCTGTGATTGCTGTGAGGTGAAAGGAACTGTCCGAAGAACCAGTTATGTCCTGCATGAACCATGCACATTTCGAAGCCTGCCCTCTTAAGAACTGCGGCACCCTTACCAAAGGATTCGATTACCTCAAGCAGAAGTTCCTCCGGCATTTCCTTAACCTCTCCTGCTTCAGTCATTTCCGCACTTGGGCCATATGACACCTTTCCCTCCTTCATTGAGCCGGCCATGCTTACCAGGCCTCCCCATTTACCGCCATGAGAAAGCTCAGCACTTGGAATTGCTCCATGTCTCTTTATCGCTCTTGCAAGCTGTGAAAGGCTGACCAGTGAAGTTGGGTTATCCAGTTCAATCTGTCTGTCATGAGATTTTCCTGTTGCGGTGTGAACGATGCTTTCTCCCATCGTTACTACTGCAGCTCCACCCTTTGCCTTTTCTTCATAATATGCAATAGTATCTAATGTAAGATTTCCGTCGACTGCACCCCAGTTAAGAGACGTAGGTGCAGAAAAAATCCTGTTTTTCATTACCAGATTGCCGATCTTAATCGGCTTGAAAAGATTCGGATAATTATTTTTATACGCCATGGTTATACCCCCTTGTTTTTTCTGATTCTCTGTCCTGCATGTGCTTCAGAATATATCGTTATGAACAGTATTACCATCAGGAGTATGCCCTGTACGGCTTCAGATACCTCTGCAGAAGCGTATCCCATGATTTTCAGTCCCGTCTCAATAATCATTACAACAAATGCACCTATAATTGCCTTGTACGTTCTCGCGGTTTCTCCGCCTCTTACAAGTACTCCGCCCACAAAGATTGCTGTCATTACCTTGATTTCAAAGAAGGTTCCCATTGTTGTGCTCGTTCCTCCCAGTCGTGCAACCAGGAACAGTGATGCCAGTGCAGCTGTAAATCCTGAAAGCACATATGCTATTATCTTCATTTTGATTACAGGGATTCCCACATATCTTGCAACTACCTCATTCTCGCCTATAGCCTTGCTGTATCTTCCGTATTTGGTGTACTCGAAGATATACCAGAAAATCGCTACGATTACAATCAGTATAGGAAACTTAATGTAGTTTCTTGAAAGCATAAGCAGAGTATCACTTGCATAGTTTACACTGAATATCGTCTGAATGTAGTTTATTATTCCTCTTACGCCTATAAGCAGCGCCAGAGTCGCCATAAATGAAGGCACCTTGCATATCGCAGTCAGGAAGCCGTTAAGCAGACCCATTCCGATACCGATAAGAAGGGCTGTCACAACCATTGCCAGAGTTGAGCCTGTGGCTCTGTACGCAAGGTCTCCCACTACCGCTGCCAATGCAAGTGTTACACCTACAGAAAGGTCTGTTCTTCCCTGTGCGGATACGAACACTGTGCCGCAGCAGGCGATTATCAGAACAACTGTCTGGTCTACAAGAGTGGCTATATTATAGGCCTTCATCATTGTTCCCTGTGTCAGTATAGTGAAAAGCACGAACATTACAACAAGGGAAATAAAAGGCACCAGCTTGTTAATTTCTATCTTTTTCATTATACCATCACCTCAATCAGTTTCTCCTGAGTGAAGTCCTCTCCTCTGGAGAACTCACCCTTAACTTCTCCATCCTTCATAATAAGAAGTCTGTCTGCCATGCCAAGAATTTCTGCCAGCTCATCAGAAATGAGGATAATGGCAAGTCCACGTTCCTTGGCCTCTCTCATAAGATGGTATATGTAAGCTTTGACGCCTACGTCAACTCCTCGTGTCGGACAGTCAAGAATCAAAACGTCCAGATCCTTAAGCAGCCATCTTCCCAGGTTAACCTTCTGTTTGTTGCCGCCGGAAAGACCATCCATTTTCTGATTCATGCCGGCACATTTAACCTGAAACTTTTCAATTCCCTGCTTTGCAATATCGCTGATTTTCTTCGGACTCAGAAAGCCGAGTTTTCCTTCGATATCCTCCACCTGAGGGAAAACAAAGTTGTTAACGATGCTTCCTCTGATCATCAGAGCCTCATTGTCCCTGTCCTTTGGAACATATGCGATTCTGTTGTTTAAAGCTACCTGCTCGGATTTGATCCTGGTGTTGGTCTTGCAAAGTGTCACAGTCCCGTCCATCTTGTGTTCCAGTCCGAAAGCCGCCTTGCCCACTGTGTGTATGCCTGAGTCAGACAGTCCGCAGAATCCGAGTATTTCGCCCTTGTGAACCTCGAAGGAAACGTTCTTGATTTCACCGGGAACGGTAACGTTCTCAACCTTATATACTACTTCATCCTCATATGACGGCTCGTTATCTTCTCTGTAATACTCTCCATCAATTTCACGGCCTACCATCATCCTTTTCAGTTCACTGGAGTCAAGGCCGTCGCAGTCTCTGGTTCCAACAATTTCACCATCTCGAAGTACTGTGATGGAGTCGCAGATTTCAATCATTTCCTCCAGATCATGGGTGATTATGATTATTGTTTTACCCGCTGCCTTCATCTTCTTTATCAGCTCAAGAAGCCTGTCTCTGTTATTCTGTGACAGAGACTGGGTTACCTCATCCAGAATAAGAATGTCAGGATCTATTGCAAGAGCCCTTGCAAGCTCTATCATTTTTCTTGTTTCAATCTGCATGTTGTTGCAGAGCCTGTTAAGAGGCACTCTCATAAGACCCCACTTTTCGAATTCTGCATTTGCTGCATCATACAGTTTTTTCATGCTCACAATGCCGAAGCGGGAGAACTGCTTCATTCTTCCTGCAAATACGTTGACGCCGGCAGGCAGTGTCTGCAGAACACCAAGTTCCTGAACAACTATGCCGATTTTATTATCAGTCGCGTCCATCGGAGATTTAGGATCATAAGGCTTTCCGTTAAGCAGCATTTCACCTTCGTCCTTAATATATATTCCGGAAATCTGTGAAAGCAGAGTCGACTTCCCGCTTCCGTTCTCTCCGGCCAGTCCTCTTACCTCTCCTCTCTTGAGAGTAAAGTCTATGTTTTTATTTGCAACGGTCTGTCCGAAATACTTACATAATCCTTTTATTTCTAAAATATTATCCATTATTTCACAACCCCCGTTTCTTTTCTCTGCGCTATTACACCAAAGATGATGACTATTGCGCCCAGAACTGCTTCCTGCCATGTTCCTGTAGGAACCCCTGCTATGGTCAGCATGTTAAAGATTGTATATACGATCAGGGAACAGATAGGAACAGCAATGATGATGTTGATCTTTGACTGTAATACCTGAGCGAGCAGCACAGCTGCCATCGGCTGGAATATCATGGCCAGACTTGTCAGGCCGCTCTTTGCAGTCAGTCTTGCGTTATAGCTTTCATTCAGAAGAGCCGCGATACCTACAAAAATTCCACATATAACACCAACACATATCAAAGTTTTCTTAATATTTATTCCCATGTTCTGTGAAACCTTGATTCCGCTTCCCAGTGCCCGGATGTTGATGCCCACCTGAGTCCGGTTATATATGATGTATGCCAGAACCAGTCCGATGAAGAATACTATGTAAATATATGGTGCCTTTGCCAGAAGTCTCAGTTCATCAGGCAGCTGCGGCAGTGTGCTTCCTGTTGAAATCATAAGATTCGAATAAAACACCGCTAAAGCTTCATATACCATTGCAAGTCCGATACCTGCAATCCATGAAGGGATATTCGTTGTTACAAATACAATAAAATTGAACGTCAGCAGAAGTATTCCCGCTCCGATACCTCCGATGATAACTCCGGGGTATCCGAAGTTCATGCCGCCGAGGCCTGCAACGTTTGCTGCTATTACGATTACCGCACCGATTGACATGTCCGTATAGTCACAGGCGAAGATAAAGCACAGCCCCCAGCCGACAAATGCCGGGATAATTGCATGAGATACAATCAAAGATATATTCTTCAGATTCAGGAACTTTCCCTCGTAAACTGAATTAAAAATAATGCAGGCGGCAATAAATACGATTATTATACCGGCGATTATCATCCACTGTTTTCTGCTTTCCTGCCTGCTGTCATTAGATAAATTGTTCACGTTTTCACCACTCTTTTTAAACATTTCTGTAAATATTACAGATTCAAGCTGCAATTACTTATACAATTACTCCATTTAATGGAAAATCTGCTTTTGCAAGCAGATTTTCCGGTTTCTTATCAAAGGTTGCCTAATACTATTTGGTTAATGACTCGAAGCTGTAGTTTTCGATAAACTGAACGAATGTATCGTAGGTTACGCCCTCACCTGTCAGTTCACTCATAGCATCTGCGGTCATAGGGTGTCCTGTCAGGAATAATTCAGCATACTGATCTGCATTGTCTGCTGTGATTTCGAATGGAACGATTGTGCCAAAGTAAGGAGCCTTTCCCTCACTGTCCTTAATGATGTTTCCATCCATATAGTTATCCAGCAGAAGACCTGCAAGAGTTGTGGCAATCTTGGAACCGCCATCTCCGTATGCAATTTCGCCTGACTTGATCTTTTCAATTGCTTCAGCAGTTGTATCTGAGCAGTATACAGGGATATCAGCGCCGTGGTTTGAAAGAGCTGTCAGAACTCCGATGGCATAGTCGCCTGTCAGTGCATAGATTCCATCAACCTTGTTTGCAGCAATAAGGTCATCGCCCTTTGTTGTAGCGTCTGCAGGAGAATCACAGTGTCCCTCTGCAACAAGCTTTCCGCCACCCTCAGTGAAGGCATCCTTAAATCCTGCAAGTCTTGCATCGTGTACAACATCGCCAACTGCTCCACCCAGAGTAAACGCAGTCTTAATGCCGTTCTCAAGCATTTTCTTTGCAACGTTTGCACCTGCAGCATAGTTGTCTGTTCCAACACTTCCAACATAGTATTCGTTTTCGTTCAGTGTTGAAAGAACCTTTTCATCACTTGGAATCTGATCAAAGAAGACAAACGGAATGCTTGCACCCTGGCAGATTTCAGAAATCTTAGTGTACAGTGTAGGTACAAAGCCGAAAATCATCATACCGTCTGTACCTTCCTGTGCCATTGTCTGAATGTTTGATGCGTGAGTATCTGCACTGAAATTATCATTATATACAGTCCATGAGTTTCCGATGGATTCCTGTACATATTTACATTCCTGCTCAATAATATCCAGAGCGTTTACACCCTGTCCCAAAATGTTTCCGCTTACCTTGTGGCCTGCAGCTGCATCTGCGCCACCATCTCCCTCATCCTTAGAGCCACACGCTGTGAACGAGAAAAGAACCATACTAGCGATAAGAAGCAGGCTTACTGCCTTCATTAAAGAACGTTTCATAATTTCCTCCTCCGTGTTTTTCAACACATTTCTGTAATTTGTTAAGTAAAATCTACCATATGCCTATTGCCCTTTTCTATGACATATGTCATAATATTTATAAATAGATTATGACATATGTCCGTTTTTGTCAAGCGGCTCAACGGATGGTCTTAAACGGGTGGTTATTATGAGAATAGTAAAAAGCGAAGAACAGTTAAACAAGTACATCAACAGACATCATATACAGGATCTGTTTTCTCCTGAGTATTATGACACTTACAGAAAACATCTTGTCCTTGTTCATTTCGATAAGAACGAATTCATCTACAAGGATCCGGGCGAGGACATTTCTTATCTTTACTTCTTTGTTGAAGGAAAGGCAAAGGTTATTACAACACTGAGCAACGGTAAGAGACAGCTCCTCTTCTTCTACACAAATGACGGTATTCTCGGAGACCTGGAAATGTTCAATCTGTCCAATCCGTATACAACAGTACAGGCTGCAACCAGTTCCTACTGCATAGGTCTGAATATCAGAGCGGTCAGGAGCATTCTGGAGAGCGATCCGGTGTTCCTGTACAACCTGGCAAAGAACCTGGCGTTCAAGCTTTCCCGCTCTTCGAGCAACAGTTCACTGAACATGTACTACCCGCTGGAAAACAGGCTGTGCAGCTTTATTAACACCATGGCTGCCCCTTATCCCAAAAACCCGGCACTTCCCAGAATATATAAGGAGAGTCTTTCAGAAACGGCTGAAGTACTTGGAACAAGCTACAGACATCTGCAGCGTACACTTAAGGGACTGTGTGATCAGGGTATAATTCAGAAGGAAGGAAAGGCGTACAGGGTAATAGATGAAAAGGCTCTCAGTGAAAAGGGCCAGGATATCTTTATTGATGAGTATTCTTTGACAACAAAGTAAAAAACGTTCTTTTATCGCATGATTTTTTTGATTATGATATACCATACATGATACGTTCTTGTATTTTTATACAGTATATGTAAATTTTATGAATTTAGTGAAGGAGAGTAAACATGAAAAAAACAATGGCACTTTGCACACCGATTCCTGAAGAGATTTTAAAGAAAATCGAGGAAAAATGTGAAGTAACTGTATGCGGTGAATTAAAGCACGGCAGAGGAAACGTTACAGAAGATATTGTAAGAGAAGAATGTATGGGGCACGAGCTTGTCGTTCTTGGCGACGAATACGCCGGTGCCGATACTATCAAGGCATGGGCTGACTCAGGAATGAAGTTTATGGGAGTAGCCAAAGGAACTCCTGCCACTGTAGATCATGATGCTATCGCTGCTGCAGGCCTGGAACTTTCATATACTCCCGGCAGAAACAGAGTAGCGGTTGCAGAATATAACATCGGACTTATGATTGCTTCCACAAGAAGAATCTGCCTGTCAGCTGCAGGATTAAGCAGAGGAGAGCACACCGGCCCTGCAAAAGACGATTTATATGATGTGGAGATCGTTCCAAACGTAACCTTCGGACCTCTGGACGAAAACCATCCATTCACTGATTACGGTTACGGCTTCGAATTATACGGAAAGAAGCTGGGTATTGCCGGCTACGGTGCAATAGGCAGAGAGGTTGCCGTAAGAGCAAAGGCATTCGGTATGGAAATTCTTGCTTATGACCCGTTCTGCCCTGCTGAAAAGATCGAAGCTGATGGTGCAAAAAAGGTTGAGCTGGATGAAATGCTTGCTGAATGTGATATCCTGTCAATCCACCTGCCAACCATCCCTTCATGTAAGGCAATCGTAAACAAGGACTGGTTCAACAAAATGAAACCTACCGCATATGTAATTAACACTGCAAGAGCATACGTTATCGATCAGAAAGACTTTGTTGAAGCACTTCAGGAAGGAAAAATCGCAGGTGCTGCTATCGATGTGTACTGGGAAGAACCGGTTCCTGCAAACCACCCGCTGCTTTCAATGAGAAACGTTGTCTGCACTCCGCACATGGCCGGATTAACAACTGACGTTGACGGCTGGTCAGGAAGAATGATGGGCGAAGAAATCATGGCTTACCTGAACGACGAACCAAGAAAGTACATCTGGAAGGTTAGAAAATAGGTAATTATTATAGGTGATAAACATGGCTAACAAATACACTGGCAAAGAAAAATATCCCAATTTGTTTTCCCCGATAAGAATAGGCAACATCAGACTGAAAAACCGCATTATCGGTGCTCCTACAAGTCCCAGCATGATTACCACCGAAGGTCATTTCACTCCTGAAATGACTGCATACCTGGAAGAGAAGGCTATGGGCGGTGCTGCAGTTGTTACATACGGAGAGGCAATCGTGCACTCCCCTACAGGGAAATCACACAACAAACAGCTTCAGCTTGACTCATTCGGCGTAAGGCAGGGAATGGCTCAGGTTGCAAGAGCAATACACAATGCAGGAGCATATGCAAATATTCAGCTGTCACACGGCGGCATCTGGGGAGGCCTGACAAGCGTTGGCGGAGATAACCTCTCCCATACTAATGTCGCTTACGGGCCAAGTGCAATGACACTCCCTGAGGGCGAAGTTCTGGAAATGCCAAAAGAGGTTATTTACGAGATAATCGAATCATACAAAAAGAGCGCAAAGCTTTGCAAGGATTGCGGTTTTGATATGGTTCAGGTTCATGCGGCTCACGGCTGGCTGTTCTCCCAGTTCCTTTCTCCTGTTTTCAATAAGAGAACAGACGAATTCGGCGGCAGCCTGGAGAACCGCGCAAGATTTCTCCTGATGGTTCTTGATGCTGTAAGAGAAGGCGTAGGACCGAGGTTCCCGATTGAAATCAGAATCTCAGGAGAAGACTTCTCCGAGAACGGTCTTGATCTGAAGCAGTGCATAGAGGTGGCAAAACTGGTAGAGGACAAGGTTGATCTGTATAACGTTTCCTGCGGAAACCACGAGGATCCTGCATTGTTCTGCAGAACTCACCCTTCTTCTTTCTTCCCGCGTGGAGTGAACGTCTACCTTGCGGCTGAATTCAAGAAGCATGTAAATAAGCCGGTAGCATGCATCGGTGCGCTTATCGACCCGGAACAGATGGAAGAAATCATCGCTTCCGGACAGGCTGACATTGTGGAAATAGCAAGAGGACTCCTTGCAGATCCGTACCTTCCTAAGAAGGCGCTTGAAGGCAATGCAGATGATATCACACCTTGTCTGAGATGCTACGAGTGCTTTGGTGAAACAGGTAAAAGCGAGACAGTTAAATGTACAGTCAACCCTACGATGGGTCAGCAGCTTCCATGTAAAAACCAGCCTGCACCTCCTGAGAAACTGAAGAAGGTTCTGGTTGTCGGAGGCGGCCCTGCAGGTATGGTGGCCGCAGAAACGGCTGCACTCAGAGGCCACGACGTAACCCTGGTTGAAAAGGCCGATAAGCTGGGAGGCAATCTGTATCCCGCAGGCGCACCATATTTCAAGGCTGATATACTTCAGTTCTGCCAGGTGCTTATCAGGAGAGTGGAGCGCGCAGGCGTGAAGGTTGTTCTCAACACCTGCGTTGACGAAGAATATATCAAAGCTTTCAATCCGGATGCTCTGTTCGTTGCAATCGGTTCCGACGAGGTAAGACCTCCAATTAAGGGTATCGATCTTCCTAACGTTGTCATGGCAATTGACGCAGAACTGAATCCGTCAAAGCTTGGTGAAAGAGTCGCAATCATCGGCGGCGGCCTGGTGGGTGCAGAAGCTGCAGTATCATTTGCTCATGAAGGTAAAAAGTGTTCTGTAATTGAAATGCGTGAGGATGTCGCAATCGACGTCAACTCCTTCTATCGCGGCGGCCTGATGCCTCATGTTAAAGAAAGTGCTGAGCTGTATACAAGTACAAAGGTCGTTGAAATACTCCCTGAGGGTGTAAAGTGTCAGGGAGCAGACGGCGGGGAATTCGTTGTTGCTGCAGATTCTGTGGTAATTGCGGTCGGCTTCAAAGCTGACTATGACACAGTTGACAGATTCTGCTCACTTGTTGACGAGTACTACATCGTCGGCGACTGTAAAAACGTAGCACAGATTTACCAGGCTACCAATGCAGCCTATTTCGCAGCGAGGACGCTGTGATGAAAAAATATAATTTCAGCAGGAAGCACTGGATGATAATTCTCCTGTGTTTCCTCCTCAACATAGTAAACACCGCCTGTACTACAGACGGTGAAAACATACTTCTTCCAAGAATTGCTGAAGCAAACGGATGGGAGTATACCACAGTTCTGAACATTGCGAGCGTGGTCGGAACACTCAGTGTTCTCGG
>JBJESZ010000109.1:5847-9027 GCA_051883055.1 Emergencia sp. | reverse complement strand
TATCCAACGCCGTTGTATTTCCGCTGATTAACATGATTGGACAGTTATCATTCGTTATAATTTCAACATGCATCGGCATCTGGGGAGAAGTTAGATTTGCCTACCCTGTATTCGCATTCCTGCTTATCGTATCTCTTGTATTCAGCAGGGGAATAAGTATGGATTTTGAAAATTGTTAAACATTTTTTGTATAAATGTTTAATACGGACATTTGTCATAATAGTGTTCGATTTTTGTCAAAACTGTGAAATTGTAGTTGCAAAAGAATAACGCATACTGCATAATAATATCAACAAACACTATATTTTTTAAGAAAGGAAACAAACCAATGAAAAAGAAACTATGGGCACTTTTCCTGGCAGTTGCTATGATCGCAGCATTCACAACAGGCTGTGGCGGAAACAACGATGGAAATGATGCAAACGCAGACGCTGACACTACAGCTAGCTACACATTTGCAGCTAACATCTGGAGCATGGGACCGTACCCACTTGCTATCATGATTGAAGCTGACCAGCTTTGCGCATCAGCTACTGGAATGACAATTGACGTAGCTGACAACAACTTCACTGCTGACAAAATTGTAACTGACCTTCAGACTCAGCTTGCTAAGAAACCTGACGGAGTTATCATGTTCTCTGTAGTAGACAGTGTATTCGGTAAGGTTCAGGAAGCTTGTGATTCAGCAGGCGTACCTTATGTTCTGGATACAAACTTCCCTTCAGATTAGGCAACCTGGGAAGCAATCCAGGCTGACGAATTATACGTTGGCGGCGTAGCTGCAAGCCCTTACAACATGGGTAAGGAATGTGCAGAGCAGGTTGAGGATCCAAAAGGTAAGACAGCTCTTATCCTGGGTGCTGCTATCGGTGACTACTCCCACGACCAGAGAATCCTGGGATTCACAGAAACTTTCGAAGCTGCAGGCGGTAAAGTTCTTCAGGTTGAGCACTGCGACGACCCAACAAGTGCTGTAACAAAGGCTAAGAACTTATTCACTAACTACGATGCAGACGTAGTATACTGCTCAGGCGGAGACTATCTGTCAGCTGCAGCAGGATTCAAGAAGGACAACAACAAGGAATGGGCTCTGTACGGAACAGACGTTGCTCCAGACCTTATTGCTGACATCGAAGCAGGTGTTATTCAGGCTATGAACGGTGGTAACCACGTTAACGGTTCAATCGCTGAATGTCTGTTAATCAACCACCTGGACGGACATCCAATTCTTAACGAAGACGGAAGCAAGCCTTTCTTAGATTACCTGCAGGCATATCTGATTACTCCGGATAACGCTGCCGGATTCGCTAAGCTGTATGAAAACGCAAACGTATTTATCACAGAAGATATGTACAAGTCACTACTATACAGATACAACCCTGATGTATCATTAGAAACTTATGATGAGTTCTTAAAGGGATACGCAGACGCTGTTTACAAGATGGCAGAAGAAGCTTAATCGAAGTATAGTATATTAAATTCTAGAGTTATCGAGCCGGCTTTGTGCCGGCTCGTTGTTTTTGGAGGACATAATGAGCGCAGACAAAATTAACAGGAATTCAAGTACTGGCGCAAAAACAAAGGCAATCATAATTATAGGTATTGTAATCGCCGCTTTCATTCTGCTTAACATATTGAGCGGCGGTAAGGTTTTATCACCTAAGAACCTGGATGCTATTCTGTCCAGTGCCGTGGTGCCTACACTGACTGCCTTCGGATTTCTCATTGTATTTACCGGTAACGTTACAGACCTTTCACCGGGAAGCATCGTAATTCTAACCAGTACCGCAGCCGGTCTACTGGCTAACGCATACGGAATCCCTGCTGCTATTATCGGATGCATCGTTCTCGGAGTAGTATGCATGGTATTCAACTTTACAGTTTATCGTATTACCAAGGTTCCACCGTGGATTGCCGCTCTTGGAATGACCATGGTGTACGAATCTTTTGCCGTAATGTACGCAAACTATTGTGCAAGCAAGGGACAGAAGATCGTTGTAATGGATCAGGATCTTCGTTTCCTGGGTCATCAGCCCGGTATATATATTTGCGGCATTATTGGAATCGTTATCGCATACATAATTTTTAATAAGACTTCCCTTGGAATCAACTTCCGTGCAACAGGAGACAACGAGGATGTTGCAAAGATTATGGGTATCAACGTAGATAAAGCACTGATTCTGGGTGGAGTTGTGGCCGGAGCTTTCTTCGGTTACGCAGGAGTTGTTCAGGAAAGCTATGCCGGCTTCGTATATGCCATGTCCGGACTGACAAGCCTGAGTACAACCTTCCAGCCAATGGCAGCAGCATTGCTTGCACTGGCACTTGCCAACTACATCAATGCCGTAATTGCTGTTCCTATTTCAACTATCCTTATTACTGCAGTATTCAATGTGTTGACAATTTTCGGAGTTCCATCAGGAACATTCCAGAATGCAATCCTTGGATTAATCGTAATCTTCTTTGCTATCCTGGCACAGAGAAATGTTAAGGGGGTTGTAAAATAATGGCTGAAACAATATTAAAGATTGAGGGATTATGTAAAAGCTTTGGTATCACGCATGCCAATAAAAATATAGACTTTGAACTGGCTCGCGGAGAAGTAAGAGGCCTTGCCGGAGAAAACGGAAGCGGTAAATCCACCCTTCTTTCTCAGATTGCAGGTATAATTCACAGTGATTCAGGCGTTATGTATAAAGGTGGTCAGGTTTACGCGCCAAAGAAGCCTACAGATGCCTACGAGCACGGAGTATCAATGGTTGTACAGGAATTAGGTATGGTTGGTGCACTTCCTGCCGGTATTAATATATATCTGGGAAAAACCAAGCCGTTTATAAGCTTGAAGAAGCTTCAGGACGATGCCAACAAGGTATGTGAACGCTGGGATCTGCCAAAAATCAATCTGAAGCGTCTTGCCGGCACAATGAATATCGAAGACCGTAAGATGGTTGAGCTTATCAGAGCTCTTTCTGTTGACCCTGATATTCTGATACTGGACGAGGTTACTCAGTCGCTTTCACACGACAATCGTGAAGTACTGTACAAGCTTATCAGGAAGTTTGCGGGAGAAGGCCGTTCAATAATTCTGATTTCTCACGATCTGGAGGAAACTATCAGAATTACTGATACCATATCCATCATGAGAGACGGTGAAATGATGGGAACTGTCAACAGCAGAGA
>JBJESZ010000109.1:0-5747 GCA_051883055.1 Emergencia sp. | reverse complement strand
CTGCCGGCAGCGTTGAACTGACAGCTGCAGGCCAGAAAATAGTTAAGCCAATGCAGGCACTTGGCCTTAAAATGGCGTATGTTCCAAAAGACCGTGACGGTGAAGCCATGATGATGAAATCATCAATTCTGAACAACTTTGTGCTTCCTTCAATAGAAAACTATTCCGGAGCACTTGGAAAACTTGACTTTGCCGGTCTAAAGGATTTTGCAGAAACAAACAGAAAAGCATTCACCTTAAAGTGTACCGGTACCAACCAGAACGTTAACGGTCTGTCAGGCGGTAACAAGCAGAAAGTTAATCTTGGCCGCTGGCTGGGTAAGGATCTGAGCGTGCTTGTTGTCGACTGTCCTACAAGAGGTGTAGACGTAGGCGTTAAGGCTTATATCTACCAGTGCCTGAGAGACTGTAAGAAAAAAGGTATCGGAACTATCATGATAACGGATGAGCTTTCAGAGGCAATGGGTATGGCGGACCGTATCGTTGCCATGAAGGATGGAGAAGTAAAAAAGATTTTCGATCGTAAGGACTTTAATGACGAAGCTATTATTGAGGTGATGCTGTAATGAAAGATAATAAGAAAAAGAAAAATAAAATTCAGATTCTGGATATTGTTCCTTTCTTCATCTTAGTTGGCATTATAGTATTCTTCGCTATTGCAACTGGAGGAATTTCTCTAAGCTCATATAATATCCAGATGATTCTGATTCAGGTAGTACCTGTAATCGTAGGAAGCCTGGGATGTATCTTCGTTATCGCCTTGGGCGGTACAGACATCTCCATAGGTGCAAGTGCAGCACTCTGTGCCAGCCTTGCCGCTATGATGTCGGCAAAGATCGGATTTGGTCCGATTGCTATACCTATTACACTGCTTTTATCTACTTTAGTCGGTATCTTTATCGGTTTCATAGTAGTAAAGTTCAAGGTAGGTTCATTTATCTGTACTCTTGCAATACTGATTGCGGCAAGAGGAGTTCTGAACTACTACGTTCAGAAGGGATTCATTGCACCTCCTGCAGGTATAGATTTCGTCGGAAGCCTTCCGTTTGCAATCGGTGTAATTGTTGTGCTTACACTGGTTGTCTGGTTCGTATTTGACCGCACTAAATTCGGTTTCTACTGTAAATGTATCGGTGAAAATGAAAGAACTGTCAAGGCAGTAGGCATCAACGTGAATAAGATCAGAATCACATGTTTTGCCATTTCAGGCTTTATGGCAGGAATTATCGGCTTTATCCAGATCGTCAAGGTCGGAGGCGGTACAAGCGCCCTGTGTAACATGCTTGAAATGAAGGTTCAGATGGCCATCTTCCTTGGTGGCATACTTACTACCGGTGGATTCTCAGCTAAGATTTACAAGCTGATTCTGGGTTCATTTACAATCATCGTTATTGAAAACGGACTTCAGATTATGGGAGTATCTTCAGACTGGGCTGAATTCATAGAAGGTATCGTACTTGTTCTCATCCTGATCGTTACAATTTACTGTAGCAAGATTGCAACAGCTAACGATCTTAAGATGGCAGCTGAAGAAGAAAAGGCACTTATGGCCGAGCAGGCAGCTGCTTAGGCCGGTCGCTTTTTTCAAAGGATAACATATCAAAAACAACTTGACCCGGTTCACACTCAAATGCGAACCGGGTCTTTTATAGTTTAATATCATATTCTGTTTACAGGCTTAGCTCCTTTTCCATCCTTGCCAGATCAGCATCCAGATGCCTGTACATGTCAACGTAATACGGATACATCTTATCATATACCTTTGTCCATTCAGGATCAGGTTCTATAACCTCTTTCACCTTTATGAATTTCTCCATTGCCTCAGTAAGGTTATCAAACACACCTGCTCCGGAGCCTGCAATAAGAATATCTCCTACAGGAACATCTCCTGAGCCCTCATCCAGAATAAGTACAGGCATATTCAGCATTGAAGCCTTAATCCTGCACCATGTCCTGCTCTTCGCACCTCCACCGGTAATTCTAAGAGCTTCAGGAGCTGCTCCGGATTCTTTAATAGTCTCAATAACGTGTCTTACAGCAAATGCAGTTCCTTCGAATACTGCGCGAACTATATCTGCTCTTGTGGTAGCCTGCGTCAGCCCTATGAACATTCCCCTGCTGTAGCTGTTCCAGAGCGGAGCTCTTTCCCCTCCTAAATATGGGAAGTAGAACAGATTATGTGATCCGGGTACAGTTTCAAGTGCAAGCTCGTTGATATAGTCATACACGTTCATACCCTTCTCCTCTGCAATAGTTACTTCCTCATGTCCAAGGGTATCCAGGAACCACTTAAGTGACGCTCCGCTTGCATTAATCGGTGCGTCAAATACATAAGGCATTCCCTCAATGGCACATGGCTTGGTTACCACAGGAACATCATTGGCACTTGCCTTATCTGTCCCGCAGAATACAAGTGAAGTTGTTCCAGAGCTTTCTGTGGCTTCATCAAGCTTGGATAAACCTGTGGCATACATAGAAGCCATTGCGTCGGAAGCGCCTGCGACAACAGCAATTCCCTCTGCAAGACCGGTCTCTTCTGCTGCTTCCTTAGTTACATAACCGATGACATCAGTTATCTTTCTTGGTTCAGGCAGAACTTCATTAAGGTCCATTCCCAGGGCAGCGGCAATTTCGTCTGACCATTTGAATGTGGAAATGTCCAGACACTGACATCTTGAGGCCTGATCAATATCCATTGTCTTTTCCCCTGTAAGCTTCATGTTGATATATGAGCTTGCCTGCAGAACCTTGTCGGTCTTTTCAAACAGCTCAGGTTCATTTCTCTTAAACCACAGCAGCTTATTTGACAGGAATGCCACGGCCGGCTGTCCTCCGACAATCTGAATAAATCTGTCTCTACCTACCGTATCCAGAATATCATACAGTTCTCCGGCTGAACGCTCATCCATCCATATCAAAGCATTTCTCAGCGGTGTTCCGTCTTTATCTACAGGCAGCATCGATACGGTTTGGGAACTGACTGACAGGCATTTGATACTGCTTACTATTTCCTGTCCGGCCTTCTCAGTTATTTCCTTAAATACAGATACTGCGTTTGCCCACCATTCGTTTGCATCCTGCTCTGCCATTCCGTGTCCCGGAACGATGAGTCTGTTAGGTCTGGATGCTGATGCAATCAGATTACCCTCACTGTCTGTTATAATGGCCTTGATGTTTGTGGTACCAAGATCCATTCCAACTAGATATGTTTTTGCGATCATTACATGTACACCTCCATAATAATACTGTAATTCTAACATTTATACATCTTCGTTTCAATTGACAAAATAGGTTCAAATGACTATATTGCACACTTTTGCCAACAGTGCACGAATTGACCATTTTTCGAATTACTGTACAGGAATTTAAGATATCCTGAATATATAATAAGGCTAACGAAGATGAAGTATGAAAAACGACGAAAGGAGATTATATATGGAGAAAATGCTAGCAGCTATGATGTATGGTCCAAGTGACATCAGAGTAGAAGAAGTAGAAAAACCTGCATGCCCTGAAGACGGTCTAATTCTAAAGATTATGTCTGTTGGTCTATGCGGTTCTGATATCCGTAACCTTACAAGTGACTCGAGAAAAGGTGCATATCCTTTTATATACGGTCATGAAATCGTAGGTATCGTTGATGAGATCGGTCCTAAGCAGACAAAATACAGTGTCGGTGACAGACTGTACCTGTTCCCTGGTACTTACTGCATGGAATGTGACAACTGCATCAGCGGACACAGCGAAAACTGTGAAAATGAACACGTTGCCAAGCTTGCAGGAACAGGCGGTTTTGCTCAGTATATTGCTGTAGGCGGGGAAAAGATTCACTATGGCGGAATATATGAAATTCCGGAAGGTGTTTCTCTTGAAGCAGCAAGCCTGGGAGAACCTCTGACATCAGTATATGCATGTCTGGACAACATCAAGGTAGGATACCCTGATACTCTTGTAATCATCGGAGCGGGTCCAATCGGATGCTTTATGGCTCAGCTTGCCAAGGTTAGAGGTGCCCAGAAGGTTATCATGATTGATCTTAACCAGCAGCGTCTTGATATGGCTAAGGAATTCGGTGTTGACATTACTGTTAACGGTTCCGAGGTTGACACAATCGAGGAAATCAAGAGACTGACCAACGGAAAAGGTGCAGATAAGGTTATTTCAGCTACTCCTGCCAATATCACTCAGACCCAGTCAATCCACATGGTTAAGAAGGGCGGTATCGTAGTATTCTTCGGTGGAGTTCCTAAGGGATCAATGACTGAGCTTGACACTAACCTGATCCACTACAACAACATCTGGATCAAGGGACACTTCGGTGCATCATATGAGCAGTCAAAGGCTGCATTCCAGCTGGCAATCAACCCTAACTTCCCTACTGAAAAGTTCATCACTCACAGACTGCCGCTTAAGGATATCAACAAGGGAATCGAGCTGACAAGAAGTGGTGAAGCAATTAAGGTTGTCCTTCTTCCATTTGAAGAATAATCAATATATAACACACTATACACACACTATCCTTTAATGTGTGCCGGAAGTCACACATCCGGCACACATTAATAAACCAAGATTACAGAACCTGAACTCAGGTAAATCATAAACAGAAAGGAATTAAAGAAATGCAGTACGAAGCACTTAGACAGACAGTTTTAGATGCAGTTT
The DNA here is from genome assembly GCA_051883055.1 of Emergencia sp. GTDB lineage: Bacteria > Bacillota > Clostridia > Peptostreptococcales > Anaerovoracaceae > Senimuribacter. The sequence goes on along the minus strand of JBJESZ010000109.1, from coordinate 1,085 downwards.
TAGACGCTGTAAACCAGGGTCTTATTCACGGAACTTCCGGTAACGTTGCTATGAGAGATGATGACTGCAAGGTTATCGCTATCACACCAAGTGGTGTTCCTTACACAGGAATGACTGCCGGAGATATCGCTCTTTGTGACTATGAAACACTGGAATGGATTGACGGACCTTACAAGCCGTCTTCAGAACTTCCAATGCACTCAGCAGTATTGAAGGCAAGACCTGAAATGAAAGCTACAGTTCATACTCACAGCATGTATGCTACTATCCTTGCTATGGGAGAAAAGCCTGAAGAATTAAAGCCAATCACTCCTCCACAGTGTGAGTTCACACCGGTAGGAATCGTTCCTTTCACAATGCCGGGATCAAACGACGTAGCTGATAAGGTTGTTGCTACACTGGGAAAAGATGGTTTAGCCTGCCTGATTAAGAACCACGGGATGATGACCTGCGGAAAGAACATGAAGCAGGCTATGCACGCAACAGTATATGTTGAAGAAATGGCTCAGACAACTGTTATTGCAAAGACATTAGGAACTTACGAACCAATGCCGCAGGAAGCAGTAGATGCCATGAAGGCTCTTATAGCTGCAGACCAGGCAGTATAAGATGTACGCTCCGAAATGGTTTTGATACGAAAAAAATGATACGTAAAAACGGTGTATCCCTCTGGCTCAATGTAACGTTGAACCATCCGGATACACCGTTTCTTTTTACATGACAATCGCTGTAACGCCTGAGCGTGCCTAGTCGTTAGGCCTTTTGTAGAATCTTCCGTCAATCTGCTCGGTTTTAAAGGTGTTAATAAATGCCTTAGGATCTATTTCGCGAATTCCTCTGATTACCTTCGACACCTCTTCACTCCCTATTACCGAATACAGCATTTCCACCTCACCGCCCATGTAACAGCCGGTTCCCCTGAACAGGGTCGCATCGTGATGAGTAAGCATTCTGATTCTTTCATATACATCGTGCGGTTTGCTGGTGATGATGAGCAGCGTATGCTTCTGATATCTTTTAAACAGCAGCTGTATTACCTGTGTTGTGCAGAACTGATATATTATTGAATAGAGTGCCCTGTCGAA
>JBJESZ010000108.1:0-25459 GCA_051883055.1 Emergencia sp. | reverse complement strand
CAGAACCAAGGCATGTGCCCTTATGGCGGCTGTTGAACTTGGAAAACGTATTTCGACTGACCCCGTGAAAAGAAAGATATCCGCCACGAACAGTGATGATGTCGCAGCTCTCTTTATGGAAGAGCTTAGATATCTGCAGAAGGAGCATTTCCGCAGCATTCTTGTTAATGCCAAAGGGGAGATAATTTCTGTAGACAAGGTTTCTGTGGGTGAGCTTTCAAGTACGGTGGTTCATCCCAGAGAGGTTTTCACAATGGCGGTGAAGAAAAGTGCCGCTGCAATAATATTCGTACATAATCATCCCAGTGGAGATCCCAGTCCCAGCATGGAGGATATCGATACTACAAAGAGGCTGGTTGAGGCAGGAAATGTTCTGGGAATAAGAGTTTTAGATCACATAATTATTGGAGATGGGAAATACGAGAGCCTGAGAGGAAGAGGCGTGATAATATAGAATTCCCGTTGAATGGAGGTATGAAAATGTTTAAGTTTAAGTTTGGATTTTTCGCAACAAAAGACATCGGAATTGACCTGGGAACAGCAAATACTCTGATATACATAAAGGACAAGGGTATCGTTCTTAACGAGCCGTCTGTAATTGCAAGAGATAACAAGCGCGGTGTGACTATTGCAGTTGGTCATGAAGCAAAGGACATGATGGGCAAGTCACCTGCACATATTGACGTTGTAAGACCTCTGAAGGACGGTGTAATCTCTGATTTTGACAGAGCTGCCGACATGCTGAAGGCATTTCTGGATCAGGCAGTGTCTGACAACAAGCTGAAAAACTACAGAGCGGTGGTAGGAGTGCCAAGCGGTGTTACAGAAGTAGAAAAAAGGGCTGTTGAGCAGATTGTCAGAGGAATGGGTGCAACAGAGGTTTATGTTCTGGATGAGCCTATGGCAGCTGCAATCGGTGCAGGTCTGGATGTTGACAGCTCAACTGCATGTATGATCGCTGATATAGGCGGTGGAACGACAGACATCGCTATTATTGCCCTTGGAGGCATCGTAGTAAGCACCTCTATCAGAAATGCGGGAGACAAGTTCAGCGAAGCGATTATCCAGTATATGAGAAAGAGACATGCACTTCTTATTGGTGAGAAGACGGCAGAAGAACTGAAAATCAACATAGGCACAGCATGTCTGGATGTGGATGAGAACGGTGATGATATAATTGTAACTATGGAAGCGAGAGGAAGAGACATTATTTCAGGTCTTCCGAGAATTCTTGAGGTGACTAACGTGGATATCATGGCAGCACTGCAGGAATCTGTAGATATGATTATAGACGGAATCAAAAATACTATTGAACTTGCACCTCCTGAAATCGCAGCAGATATCGCGTCAAACGGCATGATCCTGTCAGGTGGCGGAGGAAATATTCACAATCTGGACAAGATGATAGAGAAGAGAACCGGAATTAAGGCTGTAGTTGCGGAGAACTATTATGAGGCAGTGGCTGAAGGAACGGGTCTGAGCCTTAATGACGTTGAAAAGTTAAAGATTTACGCATCAAGTGTAGTTAGAAGATAGGAATAAACAGATATGAAATGGATTAGAAATCACAAATTAATATGTTTTTTAATCTTGGTAATTGTTATCTGTACTGTAATTCTCGTATCTTCTGTAGCTACAATGGGAAAGAGCAATCCGGTGAGCAAGGCTGTTAACAGTGTTTGCATGACTGTACTTAAGCCGATAAATGCAGTAACAGACCGTATTGGCGGAACTGTTTCCCGCTTTGTAAACGTTAAGGAGATTTCCGAGGAAAATGAAGCATTGAAGCAGGAAAACGAACAGCTCAGGGAAGAGCTTGCTCAGGCGACACTTACGAGCCATGAGCTCTCCGAGCTTAAGAACCTGTCAGACGCTTTGAATTATAAGGGTATTGCGGGCAGCGACGGAATGGTTACGGGGGACATCATCTCTATGAGTGACAGCCGCTGGATGAACAACTTTACAATTAATATCGGCAGCGAGGACGGAATCGAAGAAGGGGATATCGTTGTCAGCGGACGCGGACTTGTCGGAACAGTGTATTCTGTAAGCAGAAACTGGTCCAAGGTAAAGGCTCTTGTAGACGAAAACAGTAAGGTCAGCTTCAAAATTGCCGGAAATATGCAGCTTATAGGCATAATTGACACCTTCTTCAACGGTGAACTTTCCGGTTTCATGCTGGACAGCAATGCCAAGGTTGAAAAGGGAGACAAGATAATCACCTCCGGGATGGGTGTGTATCCGACCGGACTTGAAATAGGTAAGATTACCAAGGTGAAGTATGACAGCGATTCACAGCTGCAGAGAGTAACAGTCAAGTCGACAGTTGACTTTTCATCATTACAGAAGGTAACGGTGATAATATGAGCAGAGGAGCGATGATTCTGGCATATCTTGCCGCATTTATTCTTAAACCGGCTGTTGATGGTATTCTGCCAGGGCATATAGGCAATGGCAATCTTGTCCTGTGCCTTACAATCGTACTTGTATTTTTGTTTGACGAATATGTACCAATTATTACGATTGGTACTATTTTCGCACTTATGAACGATCTGGTGTACGGACTTTACTGCGGGCCTGAGGCAGTGGCAACCTTTGCTGTCTGCATTGCAATAATAGCGGCAAAGTATTTTTTCAACAATGAGAACTATGTAAATGCCGTGGTTGTCCTGATCGTATCGACATGGCTGGAATATACAGTGGAATGGGCTGTTTACTATGCTGCAGGCTCAACATATACCTACGGCTATGCCCTCAGAGGCCTGCCCGGCTCTGCTGTGGTAAATACTGCTGTCGGAATGATAGTTTATTTTGTGGTATACAATCGTATCAGAAAGAAACGGTACGAGGGATTATATAGATAGGAAAAGGGATGAATAGAAACTCAAGGTTATTCAATACAAGATATCAGCAGATTGTTGTGGTATGTATTTTTCTGATGTTCATACTATGCGTGAAGCTGTTCATGGTTACGGTACTGCAGCATGACAGATGGACTGCGGAAGCTTCCGAGCAGAATACAAAGGCTGTGTACACATCAGCACCGAGAGGAAATATCTATGATCGCAACGGGAATGTACTTGCTTCATCGAAGCAGGTATTCACAGTCAACTTCAATGCAAGTGCTCTGAAAACAGAAGAAATAAACGATTCTGCTCTTAAGCTGATTAACACGCTTATCAAGAACGGAGAAAAGTATACAGACAAGTTCCCGATAAAAATCAGAAAAAACGGGACATTTTACTACACATATAAGCAGCAGATAAAGGACTGGCTCAAGGATGAGGGTTTTGATACTGACCTGACCGCGGAGCAGGCGTTCAAGGCGCTGAGAGCAAAGTACAGCATAGAGAAAAGCCTGGACAGATATGATGCCATGGATGTCCTGCAGGAAAAGTACAACCTTGATCCGCCGATAAGTGTAAAGAAAATGGAATACACCTACGATCAGGAACTGGAGCTTTTCCTGGGAAAGTTTGCTTTTACGGAAACGGAGATCAAAGAGGGGATAGATGCTAAGGAATGCTTCGAGACCCTTAGAAAAAACTACAGCATCGATAAGAAGCTGTCCGATAAAGAAGCAAGAAAAATTTTTATTATCAGAAACGAGATTGCAACCAACGGCTTTACAAGATATATGCCTATCAAGATAGCATCAGGTATCGGTGCGAAAACTATTTCTTATCTTGAAGAGGCAAATCTTCCGGGAATAGAAATCTCATCAGAAACAGAAAGATATTATCCTAACGGAAGTACGGCGTGTCACATACTTGGATACATGGGTGCTATTTCTGAGGGAGAAAAAGAATATTATGTAGATGAAAGAGGCTACAGTGCATCTGACCTGGTAGGCAAGGCCGGAATAGAGGCCGCTCTTGAGAGTAAGCTGCACGGAACGGCAGGAGTTAAACAGGTCAGAGTAAACTCGGGAGGACAGTATGTGGAGACACTGAGCGAGACGGAGGCGGAGAAGGGTTCGGATGTGTATCTGACTATCGACCTTGATCTGCAGAAGGCTGCGGAAAAGTCTCTGAAGGAAAACATCAAAAAGAATGATAACAGCAGAAGTGGCGCTGTGGTTGCTCTTGACGTTGAAACGGGAGACGTTCTGGCTATGGCCAGCTATCCTGCATACGATCCGAATATCTTTGCAAAGGGTATTTCAACCAAGGCATGGAAATCCGTACAGGCGGAGAACCCAAGAGATGTGTTTTCGCCTGCACCGTTATACAACAATGCGACGAGGGCGGCTATTCAGCCGGGATCCACATTCAAACCTGCTACGAGTCTGGCTGCGCTGGGACAGGGTCTCGACCCTTCCCGCAGTATTCTGGACGTTGGTCACATCGAACTGGGTGGACGTACATTTGGATGTGATAACTGGAACCAGGGCTGGGGCACTCATGGAAGTGAGAATCTGACGGATGGTATCGGAAACTCCTGTAACTACTACTTTTACTGTATCGCAACAGGCAAGGACTGGGGAACAGGTGCATCTCTGGGTTATTCTATGACCGTCGATGACATTCTGGAGACAGCTAAGAAATTCGGTCTGGGAGAAGCTACAGGAATAGAACTGGATGAGGTTGTAGCACCGCTGCCGTCTGCTGAGACCAAGCTTGCTACCACGGAACTGGGTGTGAGGGAGTATCTGTATAATAATGCACACACATATTTCCCTGAAAATGTGGCTAACGACAAGGAAAAGCTTAAGGAAAACCTGTACACTATTGCAGGATGGACAAAAGATAATCCTGAGTATGGAGAACTCATTGATCTACTGAGAGAAAACACCGATGTTAAGGAGAAATACATTGAACAGGTGGCATCAGACATCAAGTTTGACTACTTCATTCAGGCGGAATGGAGCGTAGGAGACCAGTTCAACATCTCCATCGGACAGGGTGACAATGCATATACACCGCTTCAGATGGCAAGATATCTTGCCACAATCGGAAACAAAGGCATAAGGAATGAAGTCAGTGTTATTTCTGCCATTGAAGGTGAGGGTGCAAAGGTTAAGTCTAAAGCATCGAAGATCGACATAAGTGAGGCTAACTTTGATGCTGTGCTGAGCGGTATGAGAAAGGTATGTACCGGAGGTACTCTGGCCGGATTCTTTGGTAACTATCCGGTAGAGGTTGTAGGTAAAACGGGAACTGCAGAAAACCAGTCTATCAAACAGCCAAAGAGTGAAGTAACCTACATCAAGAACCAGCTGAGCTATCTGAACAGTGCTGCAGGAACAAACGTAACCTGGAGCAAGGTAAAGAAGATTATGGAAGAACTGATGGAGGAGGATCCTGAAAATTATCCTACTAAGGACAGTGCTGTAGACGAGGCTGTAAGAAAAGCCAGCAAGTATAAGATAACCATGGAAATGATCAACAGCAACAAGGGTTCCTATGAGGATTTTGCGTGGACAATGGCAATGGCTCCTGCTGACAATCCTCAGATTGCAGTAGTTGTAATGCTTGTGGAAGGTGGATATTCTTCAAATGCGGCTCCTGTAGCAAAGGATGTAATCTCTGCATACCTGAACGTTAACGAAGAAACAGAAAAAAGCGGTCCTACTTATAACTCAATTGGAAAGAATGAGAGGAACTAAATGGGCAAGGTACATTTAATAGCATCAGGAAAAGGTGGAACGGGAAAGACGATGTTTGCCGTGAACTACGGTGCAACTCTGGCAATGAAGGGTCACAGCGTTGTAATAATCGACATGGATCTGGGAATGAGAAATCTGGATCTGTACTGCGGTCTGGAAAACAACGTTGTGTATGACGTTTTCGATGTAATGACCGGAGTCTGCAGAATCAGACAGGCACTGATAAGGGACAGGCGCTTTGAAAACCTCTGTGTTATGGCTGCTCCGCCGTCAAAGGATGACGGAACGCTGACACCGCTGCATATGAAAGTCCTCTGCAGCAGGCTGAGGGAGATGTTTGATTATGTTATCATTGATGCACCTTCAGGCATGGAGGATGGTCTGGTGCTGGCAGCGGCCGGTGCTGATGACTGCATCATCGTAACAACGCCGGAGTATTCGTCGCTGAGAGATGCAGATACATTGGACAGAGAAATAGTCAGACTTGGAATAGAAAAAAGATATCTGATTCTTAACAAGGTAGTTGCGGAGATGATGTCGGCGGGGTATGTCCCAAGACTTAAGGAAATTACGACCATGATGAGACCTATTCTTGCAGGTGTAATACAGCAGGATGAGAATATACACATTTCCACCAATCTGGGAGTACCGATTGTGATGAAAAATGATACATATATTCAGCAGAATTTTGAGAATATTGTAGAAAGAATCGAAAAGTAGAAAAAGTGAAAAACAGAGCTGCCTACTCAGGGAGGAAGATTGCTTCCCGTCAGTAAGCAGCTCTTTCGTTTAGAAACTGACTAGAAATTGATGGACTTGCTGCGCATTCCAACGTTCAGAACCAGACCAAGGACAATCACGTTGGAAAGGATTGAGGAACCTCCGTAGCTGATAAACGGCAGTGTAATTCCTGTTACAGGCATAAGCCCGATAGTCATTGCAATGTTTTCAAAAATCTGGAACATGAACATTCCTATTGCACCGGCTACAATCAGGGCACCGTGAAAATCGATGGCGTCTCTGACAATTCCGGCCATGCGTACCAGAAGAATTGTAAACAGCCCTATAACTACCATACCTCCGATAAGCCCTGTTTCCTCGCCTATTACTGAGAATACGAAGTCCGAGGTCTGTACCGGTATGAAATCAAGCTCCTTCTGTGTTCCGCGGAACAGTCCCTTTCCGAAGAAACCGCCGGAACCGATTGCCACCTTGGACTGCCATACCTGATAGTTGCCTGAAAGATTCAGGTTCTCCGGGTGAAGAAAGGCTTCAATACGTTCTCTCTGATAGTCGGCCATGAATACGTAGGCCACAGGAACCGCGGCCATAACAAGAGCGAAGAACTTGGCGAACACACCGATTCTCACTCCTGCAAAGAATATCATTACAACCCAGATTGCGGCAAATACCAGGGCACTTCCCAGGTCTTCCTTTAATACTATTACTATTATAGGGGCTGCTACAATGCCTGCCTTGATAAGACCCTTGAAATTATACAGATCGTCTTTGTGTTCGTCCAGATAGCCTGCCATTATCAGGATAAACAGGATTTTTACTATTTCTGAAGGCTGAACTGTGGTGATTCCCAGATCTATCCAGGAACGGGCACCGAACTGTTCGACTCCCAGTCCGGGAATGTATACGGAGAGCAGGAGTATGAGAGAAAGAATGTACAGGTACTTTTCCAGACCCTTGAAAATATTATAATTACGTGTCATCATGATGCACACGGCGATTGTTCCGAGGATGTACGCAGCAGTCTGTACTATAACGTCCCTGCTGATCAGTCCGTTGGCATAGTTGGCGCTGGCGATGATTACGATACTGATGGTCGCAAGCAGAACGGCAACAATCAGAATCACTTTATCCACATTCTTTAATAAGGTTTTAAAATTATTCATAGTTTTCCTTCTTGCTTCTTGACATAGATATAACACAAACATTATAATATAGAATGTGTGAACTTATCAAGAATTTATTGAATTTATACTATATAAAGCTTGAATACAGGTCACTTAATATATAGAAAAGGAGGTGCTTTAATGTCTCCGGTAATTTGCATACTAGCATGTATTGTAACTTTAGTCTTTGGACTATTAGTCGGATATATTTACAGAAAAAATGTTGGAGAAAAGGCGATTGGCAGTGCTGAACAGAAGGCCAAGAACCTTATTCTTGACGCTCAGAATAAATCCGAGACAATAAAGAAAGAGATTACATTAGAAGCAAAAGAAGAAGCCCATCGTCTCAGAACAGATGCGGAACGCGACGCGAAGGAAAGAAGAATGGAAATCCAGCGCGCCGAGAAGAGATTAGCACAGAAAGAAGAATCTGTCGATCGTAAGCTGGAAAACATCGACAGAAAAGTAGAGAACATTTCCAGACAGGAGAATGAAATCCAGGAAAAGAAAAGGGAACTTGACAGCTTCCTGGCGAAGCAGATTGAGGAACTGGAAAAGATCTCCGGAATGACTGCCGAAGAGGCAAAGCAGCTTTTACTTGCCGAGGTCGAAAAGGATGTAAGACACGATGCATCAGTGATGATCAAGGATATTGAAGCCAAGGCAAAGGAAGAGGCTGACAGAAGAGCGAAGGAGATTATCTCCGGAGCAATTCAGAGATGCGCTGCAGATCACGTTGCAGAAAGCACAGTATCTGTAGTAGCGCTTCCTAATGACGAGATGAAAGGAAGAATCATCGGCCGTGAGGGAAGAAACATCAGAGCAATTGAAACTATGACCGGTGTGGATCTTATCATTGACGATACTCCGGAAGCCGTAATTATTTCAGGGTTTGATCCTGTAAGAAGAGAAGTTGCCAGAGTTGCTCTGGAAAAACTGATTGTTGACGGAAGAATTCATCCGGCAAGAATCGAAGAAATGGTTGAGAAGGCTCAGAAAGAAGTCAACTCAATTATAAAGGCAGAAGGTGAACAGGCAACCTTCGAGGTTGGAATTCACAATCTTCATCCTGAACTGATTAAGCTGCTGGGAAGACTGAAGTACAGAACCTCATACGGACAGAATGTCCTTAAGCACTCCATAGAGGTGGCACATCTGGCCGGCCTGATGGCAGGAGAGCTGGGTATGGATACCAAGCTTGCAAAAAGAGCAGGTCTGCTTCACGATATCGGTAAGGCCCTTGACCACGAGTATGAGGGAACGCATGTGGATATCGGTATTCAGGTACTGAAAAAGTACAAGGAGAGCGATGCAGTTATCAACGGCATGGCTGCTCATCACGGTGATTACGAACCACAGAGCATGGAAGCCGTTCTGATTGCGGCAGCAGATGCTCTGTCAGCTGCAAGACCGGGAGCAAGAAGAGAAACACTTGACACTTACATCAAGAGACTTGAGAAATTAGAAGAAATTGCAAACACTACACCTGGTGTAGATAAGTCATTTGCAATTCAGGCAGGTAGAGAAATCAGAATTATTGCTAAACCTGAAGAGGTAAACGATGAGGGAATAGTATTGCTTGCTAGAGAGATTTCCAAGAAGATTGAGTCTGAGCTTGAATATCCGGGTCAGATCAAAATCAACGTAATCAGAGAGACTAAGGCTGTCGATTACGCAAAATAAATCTAAGCGGTATCTAACTCCCCATATATAATGGGGAGTTATTTATACTTTTAATGAAGGTGAGAGTATGCTTGTATATTTAGACAACAGTGCAACTACAAGACAATATAATGAAGTTACTGAAGCGATGATGAGGGCTATGGAAAACTGCTACGGAAATCCCTCGTCACTTCATACACTGGGCTACGAGTCTGAGAAAGTCGTAAAGAATGCCAGAAAAATTATTGCCCAGTCACTGGGCGCATCGGATGATGAAATAATCTTCACCTCATGCGGAACAGAAAGTGACAACACCGCCCTGTACGGAATTGCTCACAGCAGGAGAAGACAGGGCAATAAAATAATAACCTCCAGGGTGGAACATCCCGCCGTGCTTGAGGCCTGCAAGGTTCTCGAAAGAGAAGGATTTCAGGTGGAGTATATCGGCGTTGACAGCAAGTGCCGTCTGGATATGGACGCACTGCAGGCTGCAATAGATGAAAACACAGTATTAGTGTCAATTATGAATGTAAACAATGAAACCGGTACCATAATGCCGATTTCAGAGATTTCGAAAATCAAGAGAAATGCGGTGCTTCACACCGACGCGGTGCAGGGATACGGCAAGGTTGACCTGAAAAACTGCAGAGCTGATATGATATCGGTAAGTGCCCACAAGATTCACGGACCAAAGGGAATGGGTGCCCTGTACGTCAGAAAGGGAATTAATCTTCCTGCTTATCTTTCCGGCGGTGGCCAGGAGAGGGGCTACAGATCCGGAACAGAAAACGTTCCGGGAATCGTAGGCTTCGGCAAGGCCGTTGAACTGGCATTCAGCGATTTCCAGGGGCGTGTCAGCGCTATGGGAAAGGCAAGAAAGTACCTCCTTGATGGAATAAGAGACAGAATTAAAGATGTAATAATAAACAGCCCCGAGGATGGTGCTGCATCTGTACTGAATGTTTCCTTCCTGGGCACAAGAGGTGAGGTTCTCCTTCATACACTTGAACAGGACAGAATCTATGTTTCAACCGGATCTGCGTGCTCATCAAACAAGAAGGGTAAGGGTCAGAGTCACGTGCTGACGGCAATGGGACTGAAGCCTAAAGAAATAGAAGGTGCCATTAGATTCAGCTTCAGTGAATTCAACACTGTAAGGGAAATGGATTACGTTCTTGACCGGCTGGAAAGCGCAGTATCAAGATTCAGGCGGTTAGGATCATTCAGATAAATTATCTGCGGATACAGCTTTATCTGTGTATACGCATGCATATAGGAAAAACAAGTGAGGAAAAAGATGAACGAACAGAATATTTTTATCGTAAGATGCGGAGAGGTTGCCCTGAAGGGAATGAATAAACCATACTTCGAGAGAATGCTGGTTGATAGAATCAAGAAGAATGTCAAACAGTTTGACAACGTGGATGTAAGACGCCATGAGGGTCTGATTTTCGTCAGGGCGGATAAATCCAACGATAAGGAAGCTTTGATAAAGGAAATCTCCAAGGTGTTCGGAGTTGCGTCTATCAGCCCGGCCGTGGAGGCGGAGAGTCATCTTGATGCAATCGGTGAGGAAGCGGTGAAGTATATGCTTGACCTTATCGAGACAAAAGGCATCAAAACCTTCAAGGTGGAAGCAAAACGTGCAGACAAGAACTTCCCGGTGAAATCACCTGATATTGCAAGAATTATAGGAGCTAAGGTTCTGATTGGCTGCAAGGTGCTGAAGGTGGATGTTCACAACCCGGATGTTCATCTCTTTGTAGACGTGAGACATGATAAATCTTATATTTACCAGCAGAAAATTGCCGGCTTTGGCGGACTGCCTCTGGGAACAAACGGCAAGGGCATGGTGCTTCTTTCCGGTGGAATCGACAGCCCGGTTGCGGCATGGATGATGGCAAAGAGGGGAATGGTAATCGAAGCTGTTCACTTCCACTCATATCCGTATACGAGCCCGAGAGCCCAGGAAAAGGTTGAGGAGCTTGCCAGAATCGTGGCTTCATACTGCGGCAATTTCAAAATGCATGTTATTAACCTTCTTCCTATTCAGGAGCAGATTGTATCCAACTGTCCGGAGGAGGAAACCACAATTCTTGTGCGCCGTTTCATGATGAGAATTGCGGAAAAGATTGCAGAAAAAAACAGGGCAATGATGCTGATAACCGGTGAGAACCTGGGTCAGGTGGCAAGTCAGACGGCAGAAGCCCTCGTCGTCACAGATAACTGTGTAAAAATGCCGGTAATGAGACCGCTGATAGCAATGGATAAGGTAGATATTATGGATAAGGCGGAGGAAATCGGAACCTACGAAACCTCGATTCAGCCTTACGAGGACTGCTGCACTGTATTTCTGCCTAAGCACCCTACAACCAGACCTAAGCTTGAGCGAATCGAAGAATCTGAAAGCAGACTGGACGTGGAAGGACTTGTCAAGGCTGCTGTGGAATCAGAGGAAATCGTTCATATCAGGGCATAGAAGCTGCGCTGACACGGTTCGACAAAACTAGTTTAATAACCCCCTTTTCTCTTAGAGACAGGCAGATGTGCCGGTAATATAATTGAGGAAAGGGGGTTTTGCTATGGATACAAATCTAATATATTCAGACCACGTTCTTACAGTGGAGCTGTGCGGTGAGGTGGATCATCATATCTCATCAGGAATAAGAGAGCAGATTGACTATATGCTCGAGGAATGTAATGTTAAGACAATTGTATTCGATTTTTCAAGGGTTACTTTTATGGACAGCTCGGGAATCGGCATAGTACTGGGAAGATACAACAAAATGGCAGCATCAGGAGGACAGGTGATAATAAGGAATGCCCGGGGACTGGTCAGACAGATACTTGAAATGTCGGGTATTTTTTCTCTTATGAAGCACGAAGAGGATGAAGAGTAGCAGGAGGAGGACATGGACAGAAACATTATCAAGGTGAGCTTTGATGCTTTGCCTGAAAATCAGGGGTTTGCCCGTTCTGTGGTAAGTGGATACCTGGCGATGTCAGATCCGACTGTTGAGGAACTGGCAGAGGTAAAAACAGCGGTATCTGAGGCGGTGAGCAACAGCATAATTCATGGATACAAGGATATGGATGCCGGCAGGATAGATATGGAAATGAAGATGGTCGGCGCAGACAGGTGTGTTATCAGAATAACCGATTACGGAAGAGGAATAGAGGATGTGGAAAAGGCCCGCGAGCCGATGTTTTCAACGGAATCGGACAGGGAAATGTCCGGAATGGGTTTCACAGTTATGGAAAGCTTCGCAGACAAGGTACAGGTCAGGTCAGAACCGGGAAAGGGAACTGAAGTGATTTTAGTAAAAAACCTGGACCTGTATGATGTCCGTTAGATATGAGCCAATCCCAAAGGAAGATACATACAGACTAATTGCGCTTGCACAGGCAGGAGACGATGAGGCAAAGGAGCTTCTTATGGTTCAGAATGCAGGACTTGTGAGAAAGCTGGCTCACAAGTTTTCGTCTCCCGAATTTGAATTTGAGGATTTTGTACAGATTGGCTATGTGGGATTGCTTAAGGCGGTGTACAGGTTTGACCCGGAATATAACGTCATGTTTTCCACCTATGCCGTACCTATAATTCTGGGTGAAATGAAGCAGTTCTTTCGGGATAACGGCCGTATCAAAGCCGGCAGAGGCCTGAAAACCGAGGTTTACAACATGAAAAAAATCAGAGAGGAGCATCTGGCACGCACAGGTCAGGAAATGAGAATCGGCGAAATCGCTCAGGCTATGGGAACCTCTGCTGAGCATGTTGTGGAAATACTGTCTGCAGAGAATGCTCTGACAAATGTGGTAAGTCTGGACAGCTCTGAGGGCAGCCCGGGGGAAAAGGAGGTACCGGATGAGAGATTCTCGGAGACCGCAATCGATGCCATGGCGGTCAGGATGGAAATTGAGAAGCTGCCGGAGAGGCAGCGGACGGTGATGGGACTTCGATACTACAGAGACATGACACAGACAGAAATATCGAAGCTTCTTGGAATCTCACAGGTTCAGGTATCCAGAATTGAAAAACAGGCGATCGAAAACATCAGACAGTGTTTTCGACCTGACAAAAACGTTGAAAATATATGAGAAACGACGCATGTATACACAAAAAACACTTGCAAAAACTGTCTAAAAATGTTTTACTATATGTGTATGCTGTTACAAGTTTGTCAATGTGACAGTTTGTCCAATTACGGTTAAGAAACATCCTTCTGCAAGGAGGACCGTTATTATTATTTCAAGGAGGCATTTACATGAACTTTCAACTAACGAAGGAACAAGAATTCGTAAGAAAAATGGTTAGAGAATTCGCCACTAACGAAGTTGAACCTTTAGCTGCAGAAATCGACCAGGAACACAGATTCCCAGTTGAAACAGTAGAAAAGATGGCTAAGTACGGTTTACTGGGTATTCCATTCCCTACAGAATACGGCGGAGCTGGTGGCGATCACATCTCATACGCTATCACAGTAGAAGAATTATCAAGAGTTTGCGCATCAACAGGCGTAATCTGCTCAGCACATACATCACTTTGCTGCTGGCCAATCTTCAACTGGGGTAATGAAGAACAGAAGATGAAGTATCTTCCTGACCTACTATCCGGAAAGAAGCTTGGTGCATTCGGTCTTACTGAACCAAACGCTGGTACAGACGCTTCCGGACAGCAGACAAGAGCTGAACTAGTAGATGGAAAGTGGATTCTGAACGGAGCTAAGGTATTCATCACAAACGGTGGATATGCTGACGTATTCGTAGTAATGGCTATGACTGACAAGTCAAAGGGCAACCACGGAATTTCCGCATTTATCGTAGAAAAGGGAGACGAAGGTTTCTCAATCGGTAAGACTGAAGACAAGATGGGTATCTGCGCATCTTCAACTACAGAACTTATCTTCCAGAACTGCGTAATTCCTGAAGACAGACTTCTGGGACAGGTTGGACAGGGCTTCAAGGTAGCTATGTCAACTCTTGACGGTGGACGTATCGGTATCGCATCACAGGCATTAGGTATCGCTCAGGGTGCATTCGACGTAACTGTTGAATACATGAACGCTAGAAAACAGTTCGGTAAGAAGTTATCACAGTTCCAGGCTCTTCAGTTCGAAATGGCTGACTTAAAGACAAGAATCGAAGCTGCCAGACTTCTGGTTTACAGAGCTGCTGATATGAAGGATAAGCACATGGATTACGGTGAAGCTGCTGCTATGGCTAAGCTTTATGCTGCTGAAACTGCAATGGCTGTTACAACTAAGTGCGTACAGTACCACGGCGGATATGGATACACTAAGGATTATCCAGTTGAAAGAATGATGAGAGACGCTAAGATTACTGAAATCTACGAAGGTACTTCCGAAGTTCAGAGAATGGTAATCGCTGGAAAGACTTTCAAGAAATAAGGTAGGAGGAGAAACAAATGGCATTTAAGATTATTGTATGCGCAAAGCAGGTTCCTGATACTAACGTTATCAAAATTAACCCTAAAACAGGAACTCTAATCAGAGACGGTGTACCATCAATCCTTAACCACGATGATAACAACGCTCTTGAAGAAGCATTAAAGATTAAAGATAAATATGAGGACGTAACTGTTACAGTTATCTCAATGGGACCTCCTCAGGCTACAGACCTTCTGTTCGAATGTATCGCTAAGGGTGCAGACGAAGGTATCCTGGTTTCCGACAGAGCAGTTGGAGGATCAGATACATGGGCTACTTCAAACACTCTTGAAGCAGCTATCAAGAAATGGGAAAAAGCAAACGGTCCTGCAGATCTGATCTTTGCCGGACGTCAGGCTATCGACGGAGACACAGCTCAGGTTGGACCTCAGATTGCTGAAAAATTAGACCTGCCTCAGGTTACATACGTTGAGGAATTCGAAATCGCTGACAACATGAAGGACATCACTGTTAAGAGACAGTTAGAAGACGGTTATGAATTAATCGGAATCAAGACTCCTTGCATGCTTACAGCAATCAAAGAACTGAACGAGCCAAGATACATGAACATGAAGGGTATCTTCGGTGCAAAGGACATCAAGATTTGGAACGCAAAGGACATCGAAGTTGACCTTACTAAGGTTGGTCTTGAAGCTTCTCCTACAAACGTATTCAGATCATTCACACCAGCTCCTAAGGCTCCTGGCCAGAAAGTTGCAGGAGACACTGAAAACGAACAGGCTAAGAACTTGTTAATTCAGCTTAAGGGTAAGCACATTATCTAATTTGGAGGAGGAATAAAAATGGCTGTAGAAATTTTAAAAGAGAAATGTATAGGCTGCGGACTATGTTTTAAATCATGTCCTTATGATGCCTTCGAATTTGAAGCATATGACGGCAACAAGCTTGGAAAGGTTGCTAAGATCAATGCAAAGTGCTCAAACTGTAACCAGTGTCTGACTGCTTGTAAGTTTGGAGCAATCAAGGAAGTTCAGCTAGGCGGAGACGTTGACCTGAGCGATTACAAACACATCTGGGTATTTGCTGAACAGAGACAGGGCAAGATCCAGAACGTAGCACTTGAACTTATCGGAGAAGGTAAGAGATTAGCTAAGGACATCAGCGAAGATACTCAGATCTGTGCTGTTCTTATCGGTAACAACATCGACCACCTTGCTCAGGAATGCTTCGAATACGGTGCTGAAAAGGTTTACATGATTCAGGATCCACTTCTTGAAAACTACACAACTGATGCTTATACAAAGGTATTAAAGCAGGCTATCGACGAATACAAGCCTGAAATCGTACTGTATGGTGCAACTCACATCGGACGTGACTTCGCTCCAAGAATTGCAGCAAGATGCAACACTGGTCTTACTGCTGACTGTACTCACCTTGACGTTAAGGTTTCAAAGTACATCGAATTTGCTAAGGCAAACACTACATTAGATACATCAACATTAGACCCTAACGATCCTTCAACAGGAATCAAGCAGACTCGTCCGGCATTTGGCGGTAACCTGATGGCTACAATCATCTGCCCTAAGACAAGACCTCAGATGTCAACAGTTCGTCCTGGCGTAATGCAGAAGCAGGAAAGAGAAGTTGGCGCTACTGGTGAAATCGTTAACATCAAGCCTGAAATCAGCGAAGCTGACATCAGAATTGAAATCAAGGATATCGTTAAGTCAATGAAGGAAATGGTATCATTAACTGACGCTAAGATCATCTGCTCAGGCGGACGTGGTCTTGGTGATGCTTCCGGATTCGATCTAATCAAAGAATTCGCTGACAAGGTTGGCGGAGTTGTTGGTTCATCCCGTGCAGCTGTAGATGCCGGCTGGATTGAT
Organism: Emergencia sp.; assembly: GCA_051883055.1. Taxonomy (GTDB): domain Bacteria; phylum Bacillota; class Clostridia; order Peptostreptococcales; family Anaerovoracaceae; genus Senimuribacter. The sequence continues at coordinate 8,988 of JBJESZ010000108.1, read as the reverse complement.
CACTCACATCAGGTTGGACAGACTGGTACTACAGTAAAACCTGAAATCTACTTTGCTTGCGGTATTTCCGGAGCTATTCAGCACTTAGCCGGTATGCAGACTTCAAACTGCATCGTAGCTATCAACAAGGATCCAGATGCTCCTATCATGGAAGTTGCTGACTACGCTATCGTTGGAGACCTTTACAAAGTTATCCCTGAAATCATTGCTGAGTGGGACAACGCTGAAGCTCTTTACGATGCAACAACTAAATAAGATTAACTGTTAAGTTGACTTATATAGAGCGGGACGTTTTCGTTCCGCTCTTTTTCTATGCCGGGGACACAAGACTGTGGTATAATTCAGAAAGAACTTGATAGATGGGGTAACTGCTGATAAACTATCAGACAAGGGATAAACTATTAGAGGGGGGAGATTTTGTTTGAAGTATAACAGACGGGACATAAAGACAATAATAATGGTGGCTTTTGCCTGCATAGCATTTTATGTGGGTCTGAACAATCTGACTGTGATATTCCACATTATCGGATCACTGCTTGGCGTGATTTCACCTTTTATTCTGGGTGCAGCTATGGCATTTGTACTTAATGTACTCATGTCTAAGCTGGAAAACAGTCTGTTTGCAAAAAAAGGCAGGCTAAAGAAGGGCAGGAGAGCAGTTTCGCTGATAATGACGCTGGCAATAGTTGTAGGAATGCTGGTTATCGTGATGTCTATAATCATTCCGCAGCTGGGACAGACGATGATCGCAATAGGCAAGAAAATGCCTGTGGCATACGATGCATTTACCGTGTGGATTGATGCTCATATGGGTTATCTGAAGTATGTAAGCGGAATTGTTGACGGAATGAATATAAGCTGGAACGAGATAGTAGGGAAAATGTCCGTGTGGATCCAGGGACTTGCTACCGATATGATAGGTGGGGGAATAGGTATTGCAACCTCCATCGTGGGAGCAGTGGTAAACTTCGTTATAGGCTTCATCTTTGCAATTTACATTCTGCTGGCAAAGGAAAAGCTGGCAGGACAGTTCAAACAGGCCATGTATGCATGCCTGGGAGAGAAGAGGACGGACAGAATTCTGGAAGTATGCCATCTTTCCGGCACAACCTTTGCGGGCTTTATCTCCGGACAGTGCCTGGAGGCATGTATAATAGGCGTAATGTTCTTTATAGCTATGACTATATTTAGAATGCCGTACGCCATGCTGATTTCAGTGGTAATAGCATTTACCGCTCTGATACCGATTGTAGGTTCAACGATCGGCTGTGTAGTAGGCGCACTTCTGATTCTTATGGAAAATCCGATGCAGGCCGTCGTATTCGTGATAATGTTCCTTGTAATCCAGCAGATAGAGGGAAATCTGATATATCCGCATGTTGTCGGCGGTTCAGTAGGCCTTCCTTCAATATGGGTGCTGGCGGCAATTACAATTGGCGGAAATCTTATGGGCGTGCTGGGAATGCTCATATTCATACCGCTGTGCTCCGTAATCTACGCCCTGTTCAGGGTATTTGTCAAGGGACGCCTGGCGGAGAGTGGAATCGACCCGGCAAAATGGAGCTCAGCTTCGTCTGATTCGGCGCCGGGTGACAATAAATAGGCGGCGCTTCCAGGAAACGTAGAGAAACGTGATTGCAAGAGCAGACAGCAGAAGGAGAGCCGTGAGAAAGTCATTTGACGCAAGAAGACGACCGGCTGCTCTGCTGCAGGCCACACTTATCAAAACCCACAGAGCGAAGACAACGGTTATCTCTATCAGATAGGTTTTGATATCACCCCTGTATCTCCAGAAGATATGGGAGATCATCGGGAGAACCGTGAATAGTCCGCCGATGCAGAAAGCCGAAAGACAGGCGGCAATCCGGAAGCTGTAGGCAGATGCTGCGGCTGCGGTGATACAGACGGATACTTCCTGGAGAAAAATGAGATAGAGAGCGCCTATAAATGAATTTTTTGCATCGCAGATAATGCCGAAAACAACAGCGCCGCAGGCTCCGAAAAGCAGTGAAAGCGGACTGTCAAGAAATAAGGTTGCACTGGAGCTCATGGCAGTCATAATGACCAGTGCACAGAGAAAAACTATATAGAGAGGCAGAGCGGGTCCCGGGGAAAGCCGGACGGCTGCAGCAGGTCTGTCTGAAGCGGCCGCTGTCAGATGCATATTTCCTACGGGACGGTTTTCGTGTGTCCGCCACAGTATGATTGCAGGAACTGCCACAGGTACTATGACTAAATAAGGCGTACTTTTCCCTACAAACAGCAGAGAAAGAAACAGACCTGTTATCAGGCCTTTTCTGTCTGTTGGAATAGACTTTGTCAGTATGGGTAAAATTAGAGCGAGAAGAGTAAAAATATAATTGTTCATAGTACCTCCTGATTGGCTGATACTTTTATTCTTTTATTTTACGAGTCAAATATTTGTGGTAATATATTCATGAGAGGTGAATAATTTGAAAAAGATTTTATGTAAAATAATGATACTATGCACAGTGTGCGCATTTATGGTGCCGGGCAGTGCTTTTGGCGCGACATCTAAAAGCGGTGACACGATTACGATTGCGTTCACACATGACATGCATTCCCATCTTGAAAAATTTGCAAAGATCAGAACGGAGATAAAGCGGCTGAAGAAGGAAAACAAGGCTGCGTTCCTTCTTGATGCCGGTGATTTTTCCATGGGGACACCGTATCAGACCATAAGTATGACAGATGCCAGTGAGCTTTACATGATGGGGCAGGTCGGATATGATGCCACCACCTTAGGTAATCATGAATTTGACTATCGATCCCAGGGTCTGGCACAGATGCTTACATCAGCCGCAGAAAATGCGAGAGAAGAGGCTGTGGAAAAGTATCAGGCCGAGACAGAAAGAGTATGGAACCCAAAAACTCTGAGATGGGATCCGGCACCTGTTGTTGAGTCTGAACTTGATATCAAACTTCCTGAACTGGTTATTTCCAACATTGACTGGGATGGCATAATTGCGGATAAGGAGCTTAAGAGCGACGGTCTGAATCTGCAGACTGCCCTGGAAAAATACGGTGCCCACGCGTCAGAAAATGACTATATTGTAATTAAAAGGGGCGGAGCGAAAATCGCTGTATTCGGCATCTTCGGTAAAGAGGCATCTGACTATGCACCTGAGAGCGGAACCCTGTTCCTTGACGGTGTAGAAACTGCAAAGGCCACAGTTAAGGCTATCAGGGAAAATGAAAAGAACATCGATCTTATAGTATGCCTGTCACACAGCGGAACCAATACGTCCGATCATGATAATTCAGAGGATGAGATCCTCGCCAGGGAGGTAGAGGGAATAGACCTTATAATCAGCGGTCACAGCCATACCTTCCTCACTGAACCTCTTGTTGTGGAAGATACGGTGATTGCTTCCTGCGGACAGTATAATACAAATATGGGAGAAATCAGGTTTAAAAAGGTAGACGGAAAGTACGAGCTTGCCGGATACAGTCTGACCGCTCTTGATGACAGCATAAAGGAAAATTCGAAAATTGCTGAACAAGTCGATGAGTTCAAGAAGGTGGCAAGCAGAAAATACTTTGGTAAATACGGGTACAAGTGGGATCAGGTTCTGGCAGACTGTGATGTGAACTTCACTGATATTGATACATTTGGGACGGAGCAGGGAGAAGAAACTCTTGGAAATCTTATTTCCGATTCATACATATACGGAGTCAGACAGGCAGAAGGGGACGATTACGAAACTGTGGATGTTGCGGTTGTTCCCGCCGGTGTGGTCAGAGGAAGTTTTGATAACGGAAAGATTACAACAGCTGACGTGTTCAACGTTCTGTCTCTTGGAATAGGCAAAGACAGAGTTCCCGGATATCCTCTGGTGAGCGTGTATCTGACGGGAAAAGAGCTGAAGACCGCAGCAGAAATCGATGCTTCTGTCTCTGAAATAATGTCACCTGCGAGACTGTACTGCAGCGGACTGACATATACATACAATCCGCACAGACTGTTCCTGAACAGAGCCTACGACATTGCTCTGCAGGACGAAAACGGCGAGACTGTAAAGCTGGAGGACAAGAAGCTTTACAGAGTTGTTGCTGACCTTTACACAGCTCAGATGCTTGGCACAGTTGAGGGATTGTCATATGGAATCCTGTCTCTTGAACCTAAGGACAGAGACGGAAATCCTGTGGATAATTTCGAGGATTGTATCATCACTCTGAAGGACGGAAGTGAGCTAAAGGAATGGTACGCCCTGGCCTCTTACATCGACAGCTTCCCGAAAAACAAAGTTCCTGACAAGTATGCAGATACGCTGGGAAGAAAGATTCTTGACGACAGCAGCGGGTTAATTTCATTTATCAAGAAGCCTAACAGCCTGGTACGCACCCTGCTGGCACTGGTACTTCTGGTAATTGCAGTAATAGTTCTGATTATCACGTTGATTGTCAGAGCAATCAGGGGTAAGAACTACGGTAGAGGAACAGTTAAGAAAAAAGACAGAATTTTCTCCAGAAGATAGGAGAAAAAAAGATAAATAGAGGTAAAAGAGCGGGGACGCATGGACTGCATTCTCGCTCTTCTCGCATTATTGCCGGATAACGAGGCAAACTAGAACAAACAGGTACGGAGGGGAAAAAGATGAATGAACTGAAAAAGGAAGAAATTATCAGAAGATACAAGGAATGTCTGGACGCAGGCAAGACTGAAAGAGAGTGTGTGAGACTTGCAGTCAGAATGGCTGAGGAGGCGGGATACACACCTCTTGAAAACAATATAAGAGAGAACAGACCTCTTGCTGCAGGAGATAAGGTATATGCCACATATAATGAGAAGGCTATGGTAATGTTCCATATCGGAGAGGAAAATTTCGAAAAGGGAATGAACATTCTGGGAGCACACGTGGATTCACCGAGACTTGATGTGAAGCAGAACCCTCTTTACGAGGACAGCGGAATGGCATATCTGGATACTCACTATTACGGCGGAATCAAAAAATATCAGTGGGTTACAGTTCCTCTTGCCCTTCATGGGGTAATCATAAAGAAGGATGGAACAAAAGTTGATGTTGTCATAGGCGAAAAGGAAGACGACCCTGTGTTTGCCATTACGGATCTGCTGGTTCATCTTTCCAGAGAACAGCTTGAAAAGAAGGCAAACAAGGTAATCGAAGGGGAGAAGCTCGACCTTCTCATTGGAAACACACCTGTTGAAGGCGTGGAAAATGAGGCTGTAAAGCAGAATATTCTGAATATACTGAAAGAGAAATATGATGTTGCTGAGGATGACTTTATGTCTGCAGAGCTTGAGGTTGTTCCGGCAGGCAAGGCACGTGACATGGGACTGGACAGAAGCATGGTTATGGCGTACGGACAGGATGACAGAATCTGTGCCTTCACATCGCTTATGGCCATTCTGGATATTGATACACCAAAGCGTACAGCCTGCTGTCTGCTTGTGGACAAGGAGGAAATCGGCAGCCAGGGAGCAAGTGGAATGCAGTCAAGATTTTTTGAAAATACGGTCGCTGAGGTTGCAGCCCTGACCGGACATCCGGGAGATCTGTCCCTGCGCAGGGCACTGCAGAACTCCAAGATGCTTTCATCAGATGTTAATGCGGCGTATGACCCTCTGTTCCCTGAGGTATTCGAGAAAAAGAACACCGCTTTTATGTCAAAGGGACTGGTATTCAGCAAGTACACGGGCTCAGGCGGAAAATCAGGCTCCAACGATGCCAATGCAGAGTATATCGCACAGCTGAGAAATATTATGGATGCCAACGATGTGAAATTCCAGTTCGCAGAGCTTGGAAGAGTAGATGCAGGCGGTGGCGGAACTATTGCATGGCTGATGGCAAGATACGGAATGGAGGTTATCGACAGCGGACTTGCCATTCTGTGTATGCATGCTCCTATGGAGATTTCCAGCAAGGCAGACATCTGTCAGGCTGTAAAGGGATATAAGGTATTCCTGACGGAACTGAAGTAAAACTAGGGGGATATGAGTTTTGGAAATAAAAGATAGAATAAGTGGATTTACGATAAACAGAATCAGGCCTGTAGAAGAACTGGACGCAGAGATGATAGAAATGACTCATGACAGAACCGGCCTGGAACTGATATGGCTGAAGAGAAATGAGGTCAACAAGACCTTTGGAATAGCGTTTAAGACGCTGCCTAAGGATGACACCGGTGTATTCCACATACTTGAACACTCCGTTCTCGGCGGCTCGGAAAGATACAGAGTAAAGGAGCCTTTTGTGGAGCTCCTGAAATGTTCCATGAACACATTCCTTAACGCCATGACCTTTCCGGACAAGACGTTCTACCCGGTATCTAGCACAAATGACAAGGATTTCATCAATCTGATGAGAGTATATCTTGATGCGGTTTTCTGTCCGCTCATCTACTCGAAGCCTGAAATCTTCTATCAGGAGGGATGGCATTATGAGCTGGATGAAGAGGGAAGAGCAAGCTATAAGGGCGTTGTGTTCAACGAAATGAAGGGTGCTCTTGCCGGTGCTGAGGAGCTGGAGGACGCAGAGTTCAGCAGAGCTCTGTTCCCGGATTCACCGTACAGATATGTTTCCGGAGGAGATCCGGCAGCTATTCCAGATCTCAGCTACGAGGACTTTGTGAACTGCCACAGAGAGCACTACTCTCCTTCCAACGGACAGATAATTCTGGACGGAGACATGGATATACAGCAGGTTCTTTCCATAATTGACCAGGAGTATCTGAGCCGATTTGAAAGAGGACACCGTGTTCCGAATCCGAAGGTGCAGGAGGCTGTTGACGGAGGAACCAGATTCGTTGAATTTGAACTGGGCGAAGACGAGGAAGCGGAAAACAAGACAAGAATGGCCTGGGGACAGGTCTATGGGGGTTTTGATGACCGTGAGAAAACCATTGCCATGCATATACTGTCTGACGTGCTCTGCGGCAGCAATCAGTCGCCTCTGAGCAAGGCGGTTCTGGCAGAGGGCCTGGCAGAGGGTGTGACGATGACGGTTTATGACGGCACCATGCAGAACTGGGTGAAAACAGAGGCGGTAAATCTTGCCGAGTCTGACATGGACAAGGTGGAGACCCTGATCTTTTCGGAGCTTGAGCGGATTGCCGACGAAGGAATAGACCCTGTGCTTATCGAAGCGTCTATGGCAAACCTGGAGTATCAGATGAGGGAAAGAGATTATGGAACCACCCCTCAGGGTCTGGTGTTCGGAATGCAGATTCTTGACTCCTGGCTTTACGGAGGAGATCCGATTGCCTGTCTACAGGTGGGAAGTCTGTTTACTGACCTTAAGGAAAAGATGAAGGCGGGATATTTCGAATCACTGATTAGAGATGTTATCCTGCATAATGAACACAGGGCGAAGGTTGTTATGGTTCCTTCACGTACAGTAGGCGATGAGCGCAGGCGGAAGGAACAGGCGAGAATCGATGCGGAAACAGGTGCATGGAGTGACGACAGGAGAAGAGAAATTGCTGAGACTCAGGCTGCTCTAGTAAAATGGCAGAACACACCTGATTCGGATGAGGCGATTGCGACGCTGCCGCGGCTGTCTCTTTCAGACATTGACCCTAAGCCGGAGGTGCTTCCAACAGAGGAGGGCGAGTCACGAGGCATCAAAACCCTCTACCACGATATAAACTGTTCGGGAATAACCAACTTCGCGATGTTTTTTGATGCTGACGATCTGACAGAGGAGGAGATTTCCCAGCTGTCCTTCCTGACAGATATTCTTGGAAAGATGAAGACGGAAAACTATTCTGAAGAGGAGCTGGACAACCGTATCAGACTGCTTTTCGGAGGACTCAGCTTCTATGTTTCCACAAACATGATAAGAGAAGACCGTGAAAGCTGCAGAATCAAGCTGGGTGTAGCTTTCGGAACCATGGAGAAGAATTATGAGCAGGCAGTAGTGCTTGTTCTGGAAATCCTGACGAAGACGCTTTTCGACAGTGAAGCTACAGCTCGTGATTTGCTTAAGCAGCTGAAGACCAAGCACTTCCAGAGCATTGTTATGGCAGGCTCAGGACTCGGAACGGGACGAATCGCGGCACAGAACTGTGCCGCAGGGGTTTCCAACGAATGTGCAGGTGGATATGAGTACTACAAATGGCTGACTCGCCACGATGAAAACTGGAACTGGGACGAGCTGAGCGGACAGCTGAAGGCGCTGGTAAGGCGCATAGTCTGCAGCAGCAGGCTGACCCTTACTTTGACGGGAGGCAGCCGCGACGTACTGCAGTCGGTGGTGAATACTGCTTATGACAATCTGCCATGCGCCGGTGAACGTGTGAAGCTGCACTCGGTTATCAGACCATGGGGAAAGAAACGTGAGGGAATTGCTATCCCTGCAGATATTTCCTTTGCGTGTGCCGGAGGAGTACTGCCTGACTTTGACGAGAAAGGTTTTTCCGGCAGCATGAGAATAGCTTCAAAGATAGTAACCTTCGCACACCTGTGGAATGCAGTAAGGGTGCAGGGAGGTGCCTACGGAACAGGCTTTACCATGCGTCAGGACGGAATTACCACAAGTCACTCCTATCGTGATCCTTCGGCGGCTGCATCACTGAAGGCATACAGAGCGACTGCTGATTTCCTGGAGGACTTCTGCAGTCAGCCTGATGTGGATATCAGCGGATTTATTATCGGAGCGGTTTCTGACGTCATGCCTCTGTCTACACCGCGACTGAAGGGCATGAAGGCTGATGCTCACTACTGGGCGGGAATCACCTATGAATACAGAGAAAAACTGCTTTCCGAAATGCTGGCAACAAAGCCTGAGGATTTAGCTGATCTTGCTGATAAAATACGCAAGGTATACGATGACTGCGGCATATGCGTAGTCGGAAGCCGCCGTCAGCTGGAGGAATGCGGCCTGGACGTAATTGAAGCTTTATAAAGACATATGTTAACCTGAAAAGCGGACTCTTTTATTATGGGTCCGCTTTTTTGTATAAGGAAAACCCCGCGTTTGACGCGGGGTTCGATGAATGCTATGC
>JBJESZ010000107.1:0-25477 GCA_051883055.1 Emergencia sp. | reverse complement strand
AAGGCATTCAGGGGGAAAAAGGAGATACCGGAGCGAAAGGCGACAAAGGAGACAAGGGAGACAAAGGAGACTCATTCACTTATGCTGATTTTACAGCTGAACAGCTAGCCGCACTTAAAGGAGAAAAAGGAGACCAAGGAATTCAAGGAGACACAGGACCACAAGGACCACAAGGCATTCAGGGGGAAAAAGGAGATACCGGAGCGAAAGGCGACAAAGGTGATAAGGGAGACGATGGGGCATCTGGAGTATATTCTGGAGATACGGCTCCTAGCAATACTAGCCTGTTGTGGATAGATACAAGCGTAGGAGGTGTCCCCAAGTATTATAATGGCACCGAGTGGGCGACTGTTAATTCTGTATGGGGGTGATTAAGTGATAACTGCAGAAGAAATCAATGTTTTAAAGGCAAGAATAAAAGCGGAAATGCAAAGACGAGTTGGGTATGGAACCCTTGCTGAATATGGAGGTTTAGAATATGACTTTGATTTATCACCGACCCAGGGGGGACCGATACTAGCAGAACATGGACAGAAAACGCTAGACCTTCTGAATAAAATTACAGATCAAGGCGAAACACTCAACAATAAGGTTGTAAAAGGTGACCTGTTACCCACAATAGACATTGAAAAATTAAACATACATTTGGCGGCCTACGAAAATGAAACTATGGAAGGCGAATCATCTTCTTGCCGAGGTGCATGTACTGGATTATGTGTAGGCACTTGCTCTAGTGGATGCAGTGGATGTTCTAACACTGCTACTGGCTGTTCTGGATGTACTGGTTGTAGTTCTGGCTGTTCTGGTTGTACTAGTTGTTCTGGGGCATGTAAGGGCGGATGTAGTTCTGGATGCGGAAGCACCTGTCAATCTGGATGTACAGATGGTTGTAACGGAAGCTGTGGAGGCTCATGTAATAACGGATGTGGAACTGGATGTACTGCTTCATGTGGTAGCGCATGTAAATCTACATGCTCAGGGGGATGTTCGTCAGGATGTCAAGGATGCTCAGGATGCGGAGCTAGTTGTAATACTGGATGCGCCGGATGTTCTGGCTGCGCAACTTGCTCAGGATGCTCAGGATGTGGTAACTGTTCTGGAAACTGTTCTGGCTGTTCAGGATGTAGCGGAACAGGCTGTTCTGGAGGATGTAACGGAAAGTGTAAGGGAGGATGTTCAGGATGCTCAGGATGTAGTTCTGGATGTGCAAGTAAATGTGGAGGTTGTTATTCGTGTGCTGGATGTACGGGAACGTGTTCAGGTGGATGTAATTCCACTTGTTCGGGTTGCACCGGATGCAACTCAACTTGTTCTAGTGGATGCGACGGAAGCTGTTCTAATGGATGTACTCACGAATGCTCAGGAGGATGTAAAGGGGATTGTAAGAGCGGATGCGGAACGGATTGCACTGGCGGATGTACTGGCGGATGTACTCATACTTGTGCCTCATCATGTTACACTACATGCACCGGCGGTTGTGATGGTTGTTCTGGAGGTTGCAGTGGTTGCTCGGGGTGCAACGATTCTTGCACAGGAGGTTGTAAAAATTCCTGCTCCAGCAATTGTGACAGTACATGCTATGACACCTGCAACGGACAATGTTTTGGAAGTTGCACATCTTCATCCGTAAGCGCTACTTTATAAAATTTATTTAATATTTAAAAAAGGAGAAAGAAAAATGAAAAAAGAAATCGTAATCAAAATCACAGAGGAATCAAGAGACTATATTCAGAGAGCTTATTTAGAATATCGTTCAAAGCAGGATATTATTGCGTCAGTATTTGATATTCATAAATATGATACAGATGCGGCTATCCTAGATTCTGTTCCGTTCAAGCACTACGAAAAAGAGTTTGAAAAAGTTAAGCTTACCTATGATACCGCTATGGCTGAACTTGAAAAAAACTATATTGATGAAGATATTAGAAACAAGGGCGCATTCTTTATCGTTGACTTTGACGAATGTGTTTTAAAGGTAAGCTACAATGAGTAAGAAAATCGAAGATATAGGTTCTAAAATAGCCCACTTTGAATTTCCGGATATAGTATCAAGGCTGTATCCGGAACTTCATAAATTTGATTCCAATGGAGAGAGAACCCTATCAAGAACAGTGACTTTTCAGGTAACAGATGAGTGTAACCTGGCTTGTACATATTGCTATCAGATCAATAAAGGTACTAGGCGCATGTCGCTTGATACAGCCAAGAAGATGATTGATGAATTATTAGAAGGAAACGATTATGTTAATACAAAAATAAGCCCTTTTATAATTTTAGAATTTATTGGAGGAGAGCCTTTATTAGAAATCACATTAATTGACCAGATAGTTGATTATTTCAAAGAAAGAACATTTCAATTAATGCACCCTTGGGCTGATAAATATATTATATCTATGTGTTCGAATGGAACTTTATATTTTAATCCAAAGGTTCAGGAATTTCTTGCTAAACATAGAAACCATCTAAGCTTTTCAATCACAATAGATGGCGATAAAGAATTGCACGATTCTTGTCGAGTGTTTAAAGACGGGCGAGGAAGCTACGATATAGCTATGGCTGCTGCTGATGATTGGAGAAGCAGAGGATTCTATCTTGGCAGTAAGGTTACGATTGCTCCCGGAAACATCAATCATGTGTATTCAGCTATAGTTCATATGATTGAACATGGGTATAAAGAGATTTTTGCCAATTGCGTATACGAAAAAGGTTGGACAATAAAACACGCACAAGAACTGTATAACCAGTTAAAAAGATTGGCGGATTATCTTATAGAAAATGATTTAACAGAAAAAATCTATATTTCTATACTAGATCCAAACAACTATACACCTATGATGGAAGACGATAATAACAACTGGTGCGGTGGTACGGGGTTCATGTTATCCTGTGACCCCGATGGTTATTATTATCCTTGTATCAGGTATATGGAAAGCTCTCTCGGTGACGACCAAAAACCTTTAAGACTAGGACACGTTGACACGGGAATATGCGAAAAAGAAACAATAAAATGCCTGAGTTGCATTACCCGCAGAAGTCAATCTACTGATGAGTGTTTTTATTGCCCTATCGCAAAAGGATGTGCATGGTGCAGTGCTTATAATTATCAGGTATTCGGAACAGTCAACAAGAGAGCAACTTATATCTGTGAGATGCACAAAGCGAGAAGCCTTGCTAATGTTTATTATTGGAACAAAGCGGGCTACCATCTTGAAATGCATTGCCCTGAAAAATGGGCTGTGCCGATTATAGGGCAAGAAGAATATAACTATCTTAAAGAATTGGAGACATCCGAATAAACTATGCAAGAGAAAAACTATAAGTAGAAGAAAGGAGCAACAAATGAAATTCACAGAAGCACTAAAAATGATGAAGGAAGGTTACAAAGTAAAGTTGCCGTCCTGGGGTGGGTATTGGTATTGGGATAAAGAAAAGGAAACTGTTATGATTCAGTGCCGTCCGCAAGACTCAGATAACGGAGAACTGCTTGATATCAGAGAAACACAGAGAGTTGATTACACTTTGACTAATGTCTGTTCCGATGAATGGATAATTGCAGATGAAACGAACTGTCCTGTTCTAGGAGGTGAAACAGCCTTCGGCTTTGGCGATGCAATTAAGTATCTCAAAAGAGGGCTGAAAGTTGCTCGTAAAGGATGGAATGGTAAAAATCAGCATATTGAGCTCGCTTCAGGTATCAGTTACATAATGCCAGGAGGTGAGGCTGTCAATGTTGAACATGATGACATTGGTAATAAGGCCATTGCGTTCGTAGGAACATCCGGCATTCAGATGGGATGGCTTGCATCACAGGCTGACATGCTTGCAGATGATTGGATTTTTGCGGAGTAGAAAGGAGCAGAACGATGAGAGAGGGAATTTGTACAATATCAGGAATAATAGGTTCAATAATCACTACTCTGTTCGGGGGATGGGATACAGGATTAATTACACTAGCCTTTTTCATGGCGATAGATTATTTCTCCGGATTAATGGTAGCTGGAGTTTTCCACAACAGCAACAAAACTGATTCAGGAGCATTAGAGTCGCGAGCGGGATGGAAGGGATTATGCAGAAAATGTATGACACTTTTTCTCGTGTTGATTGCATGTAGATTAGATATTGTGATTGGCGTTGATTATTTCAGAGATATGGTGGTTATTGGATTCATTATCAATGAAACCATATCTATAGCGGAAAACGCAGGATTGATGGGAGTTGATTTTCCGGAGCCACTAGCAAAGGCGATAGATGTTCTAACCGTAAAGAACAAACAGGAGGTAAAAGATGTACAAGCTGACGAGAAAAAATTCACTAAATAAGGGATATCCGGACGGAGCAAAAGGCGGAAACAAGCCGAAGAAAATCATTATTCACCATTGGGGCGTTGACGGACAGAAATTTGATAACGTTGTAGATTGGTTATGCAACCTAAAAGCCGGAGTATCAGCTCACTACGTTGTAGAAGCCGGTAAGGTTGCAAAACTTATGAATGATACAGACTGCGCATGGCACGCAGGATCTAAAACACAGAATACTACATCTATCGGAATAGAGTGCAGACCTGAATGCACCAAAGCAGACAGAGAGACAGTGATCGAGTTGGTTGCAGACCTGTACGCAAAGCACGGAGTATTGCCTATTGTTGGTCATAAAGATGTTGCTGCATCAGCCTGCCCGGGAAGATGGTACAAGTATTTAGCACAGATTAAGAAAGAAGCTACAGCCAAATATAAAAGCAATACTTCAACTAAGCCAACTAACACATCCACTAACAAGCCGAGTGCATCAACTAATGGAGAGTATATGGTTCTGATTACCGCAGAAAATCTGAACATAAGAGAAAAAGCTGACATCAAATCCAAGAAAGTAGGCGAAGTGAAAAAAGGACAGGCTTTCACTATCACTAAGGAGATTACTAATGGCGGAATCAAGTGGGGTAAGCTTAAGAGTGGAGTTGGGTATATCAGCTTAAACTCTAAATACAGTAAAAAGATATGAAAATGAATGAAAAGAAATCACTTGATGAAGTCGCTAGAGATGTAATCAAGGGCAAATATGGAAGTGATCCGGACAACAAATTACTCAGTGAGGGCTAAAACCCACACGAGGTGCATAAGAGAGCAATCAAATTATTAAAATAAGATATACTATGCTATATGCAGATATATATTGCGTGTGAGGCATACGTATCTTACAAAATTAGTGAGCGAAAATAGCTCCATAATCTATTTTAGTGGATATCTTGCGTATAAATCATTTTTATACGCAAGATATAGGTATTGACAAAAATGGTATAATTATAGAACAGGGGTGGTTGGTTGTACTTAGATGTAGAATAATACTTAATTGTAAATGGCATATCCCTATAATAAATTAGGAGAGTGTGCGATGGGGAGATTGAGTGAAATGGAAAAAAAAGAAATTGAGGCAAAAGCATACGAACTATTAAGAGAGGGAAAACTAAATGAAAATGGACCAGTTGATGTGGTGCAACTTGCAAAAAATCTTGGATTTGCGATAGTAAGTATTCGAACTAAGGAAGGCAATGATGATTTGGATGGTTTTTTGCTGATGAATGAAGATGACAATGATATAATGGGTTCAAAGTCGAGTAGACTAATCGGCATAAATGCAAACAGACCTTTTGATGTAAAGAGGTTTATTGTTGCACATGAACTTGGTCATTATAAGTTGACATACAACAATCAACGAACGTTCGCTATGAGAGATGGTCGACATGGCCGAAGTGATGAAGAAAATGAGATTGATTATTTTGCTGCATGTCTCTTGATGCCTAAAGTAGGATTTAAAAATTACTATGAAGTAGTAAAAAATGAAGATAATAACAATGTAATAAAAAGTTTAGCAGAAGAATTTAAAGTACCTATGGATAGTGTTGCAAGAAGATTGCAAGAACTTGAACTGGTACAGTGGAAGTAGCTGGAAATTGTATGACAAATTATAATGATATGGTTTATACCATAGTAAATGAATCACTTGATGTGGATTTGATCCATGAGGAAGAACAACTGAGAGATAGTTGGCTTACAAAACAGCAGGCTATTAGAGATGAAAAAATTACAAAACTTTTAGATTTGTACGTCGGAGCGTATGAAAAAAAGGTGAAATCAAAACCTTGTTATCAAAAGTATATTATGATTGGGTGTGCATTATTAATTTGTGCATCTATTATTGGATGTGGATATATTACCATTAATGTCATTACTGTGCAGGACAAAGGTGTTGGTGATATAGTTGCACTTGTTACTGGATTTACAGGTGTATTGGGAAGCCTAGCAGGCATAGTACAAATTATAACGAAGTATGTTTTTCCAGAGAATGAGGAACAATACATAACAGAGATTGTAAAAGCAATCCAAACAAATGATTTAGAAAACAAGAAGGTTAATATTCGCGCTTCTAACAACAATTCTGAAGAGTAAAGAGATGCATAAGTCGCGGCAAGTACTTGTCACGACTTTTTCATACGCAAAAGCCATCGAGTGATTGAATTACTAGAATAATTGTTTGATATTGTACCACCTGTTGTACAAGTGGCTAAAACTATTGGAATTTAAGCGTTTTTACTCGCACTACGAATGCGAAGGTTAGGGGTTCGAGTCCCTTATGGCGCACCAACGAAAAATGATGGCAGGGACTCGAACCCGAAAGGGTGCTATAAGGCAAATATACATGTGATACAGTTAGAATTGGCATCACGGTCTTCTTGTAATCTATCGCTGTGGTCCTATTTGATGTTTTTCATGATTTAAAGTACCAAAATATATTGGCCTTACAGATTTAAATAGTGTCATGGACGTTTTTAGAACATAGCTGGAATATGGGAATATCATAGAAAAGCATGGAAAAGGACTTCTGGACGATAAATATGGGGGATTAATATCAATTGCTGCTCGTTATGCAATGAGAAAATACGTATAAATATACAATTCATGAATATAATCACAATTGATAAGTTTAGGGTGGAAAAGAGTTGGTACTATTTGACTGAAAAAAGGTCAAATATCCTGTCTGTGATAGATTCTGCTTTCGCTACGCACAGAATATTAGAGAATTATTCTATCAACAAGACAAGAACCTTTTTCGTGTTGAGATAATGCTGATTAAACATGGAGTTAGAGATAGGCATTCCGTGTCATAAAGCGCATCTGCCGGATCTTGCTATTATTACATTATTCTTAACAATCTAAAAACCCTGTTGACTGCCAACCGATAGGGCGTATACTATGGGGGTATGAAGGATTATGGAGTCTGGGGGTTTTGATGCGGTGTACGATACGGCATCATTAAAGCGGACGACAGCAGAAGGGGGAAAGAGATAATGAAAAGAATTGCAGTAATTGTATTTGCAGTGGTAATGTGTATATCTATGACAGCGTGTGGACAGAAGTCGGAGCCTAAAGCAGGTGCAGATGATATAGGAATCAGGGTGACCAATGAAGCGGGCGATGACATTGTCGGCATGGGTGTGGACTGGTTCGTGGCGGATCAGTGTTTTAAAAGCACGGGTATGCAGCCTGCTGACGGAGGAACGATTGGGGAGGAGCCTGTAGAATTTGTGCTGACAGGCGAAGAGATTCCGCAGGATGCCAACCTGAATGAATTTGGCGTAAGATTTAATGTGCAGAATGAAAAAGGAGTTGAATTTGATATTTGTACTCTTTATTTTCCTGCAGAACCGGGGAACGAGTATTCCTTCGAGGTGAGAATTGAGGACGGAAGCTACGCTGTGTGGGCAGAAATAGATGACTCTGTGCACAGCGGCAGGACAATTGCAAAGCTGACTGAATCAATGTAAGGATGCAATTGAAGAGAAAAAACTGATATAGAGAAAAACTTCCGGTGAACCCGGAGGTTTTTTATTGTACTGGCTGACAAGTATATGATAGAATAAACAATCAATCAAAATCAGCTTAGATAGTATTATTGTCTGAAAAGATTTATATATACACATGTTTATATAGGAGAAATGCTATGGTAAATACCAGAGAGTCTGAATCAGAAACAAAATATAATCCGGTGTTAAGCTTACAGGAATTCTGCGATATGGATCAGCTGTACAGACTGATTGATAACTGGTCCAAAAGCAGTGGCATGTATGCTGTTATAGTTGATACAGACGGAAACAGGACTTCTGATTCCTTCGGCATGACGGAATTCTGCAGTATGATTCACAGCAGTGAAAAGGGATATGAATGCTGTACATCCACATGGAAAGCTGACCAAGAGGGAATATACGTTTGCCCGGTAGGGTTCTGTGACTTTTCCGTACCTATAGTTCTGCCGGACGGACAAGTACTGGGAAGAGTTCTTGCAGGACAGGCTCTGTCCGTGGATCAGAAAGACGAGGAGATTCTGAAAAAGACGACACAGCTGGGAATGAATGAAAATCAGGTAAGAGAGGTGCTTTCAAGAGTCCACAGAAAGACGGAAACTGAAATGGAAGGTTCCTATGCCCTTCTGAAGGAGATGCTGACATTTTTCATTGAGAAGAACTACTCTATCTGGAAAACCAACGATGAGCTGAGAAAAGAACCCGAAAAAAAAGACAGAATTCTGTCGCAGATTACTCAGATAATGTACAGCTACAACCTTACCGTTAATCTGGCAAGTGGTGAGTATACTCTTATTACAGGAACCGGAATGGAAAGAACTGTAGAAGAATACAAAAAGCATGCAAACCAGAATGAACTTGTTGAGTTCCACGACAACATAATTCACCCTGCATATGTGAACCAGTTTAACAGACTGCTGGACTTCAGTTCTGCTAAAAAAAATCCTTATGAAAACGGATACAGGGGCACGCTTGAGTACCCTGTACTGTATCCCGATGAGTCGGAATATGAGTGGCACGAAATAAATGTATTCATAAATAGCGAAGAAGACGGAACGAGAGTTGCAAATATTCTGGGACGTGATATCACTGAGTCTCATAACGCGCAGGAAAAGAGCGCAAAGGAGCTGCGTGCCGCAGCTGCAAAGAATGAAATTCTGTCAGAGCTGACCAAGATGCTTTACAGCTATAACCTCACTCTTAACCTGAGAACAGGTAAATACAGTATGATTATCGGTACCGGTATGACACAGTTTATGGATATATTCAAATCCACTGACGACTATGAGACTGCATACAACCGTAAGATAACTCTGCTGGATCAGGAACACGTAGCTCAGTTTGCCGCACTGGCGAGTCTGGATGCACTGCGTGCAAGAACAAATGCCAACGGATTTATCGGAAGCCTGGAATATGGGGCCATGACTGAATACGGAGAGGAGTGGCATGAAATCAATGTATTCATAAGTACTGACGAGACCGGTGAGCCTATTGCCAATATCCTGGGACGTGACATCACAGACGCCCACAAACGTCAGGAACAGCGTGAAAACCAGCAGAAGGCTACTATGGCGCGTGACCAGCTTCTTTCAGGTGTAACCAAGATGCTGTACAGCTATAATCTTACAGTCAATCTGGAAACCTGGAAGTATTCACTTATCACTGGAACCGGCATGAACGAAGTGCTTGAAATCATGCAGACCGGTGATGACTATGTGCTTCTGTATGCCAAGCTGTCTCAGAGCATAGATTATGCGGACAGAGAAAAGCTGAGCAGTCTTATCGGCATACATGCACTGAGAAACAGGATTAATACATCAGGTTATGCAGGGACGATTACATGCCGGTTTACTGCAGGCGACAAAAACGAATGGCATGAGGTAAATCTGTTCCTCGGAACCAATGAAGACGGTGTTACAACAGCCAATATTCTGGGACGTGACGTGACGGAAATTCACCTGCAGCAGGAGGCGAAGGAACGCGAACTCAGGGCATCTGCAGCAAAGGATCAGATTCTTTCTGACATAACAAAAACCCTGTACAGCTACAATGCGACAGTTAACCTGAATACAGGCAAATACAGTCTTATCATCGGAACCGGAATGGAGGAGATCATTCAGCATTTCTCCAGAACCGACGACTATGAGACAGCCTGCGGATATCTGCTGGAAAAAGCCCTTCCGGAGTATCCGGAAAAGATGAACGAGAAGTTTTCACTGCAGTCGCTGCGCAAGCAGATGGATCTGAGAGGGCATATCGGTCAGATGGAATACGCCGCAGTTACAGAGGACGGTGTGGGCTGGTATGAGGTGAATGCGTTCATGGGCGTAGACGAAGAGGGCAATCCTACGGCAAATATACTGGGTCGTGATATTACAGAAACGCATGAAGCCCAGGAGCGGCGCGAGAATGAACTGAGAGCCGTTGCTGCAAAGGATCAGATACTTTCCGATATAACCAAGACGCTGTACAGCTATAACCTTACACTGAATCTGATAAGCGGAAAATACAGCCTGATACTGGGCACAGGCATGAAGGAGTTCGTTAAGATTTTTGAATCGACCGATGATTATGAGACTGCATACAGACAGAAGGTTCAGTATGTGACTGAGGATTATCTGGAGAGGTTTGAAAACTTCAGCAGCCTCTCTGCGCTGAGAAAGCTGAAGGGGCAGAGCGGATATATAGGGAATATGGAGTACTCTGCAAAAACAGACAAGGGTATAGAGTGGCATGAAATCAACATCTTCCTTGGAACTGATGAAAACGGTGATCCGATTGCCAATATCCTGGGACGTGATATTACTGAAGCTCACGATAAGGCGGATACAAAGGCACAGCTTGAAATTGCCAACGCATCCAATGCAGCAAAATCCGCGTTCCTGTTCAACATGTCTCATGACATACGTACACCGATGAACGCAATCATAGGGTTCACAGAGCTTCTTGAAAAGCATCTGGACGATGAGAAGCTTGCCAGAAGCTACATAAAGAAGATTCAGACATCCAACGAGTTTCTTCTTTCGCTTATCAATAATGTCCTTGAGATGGCAAGAATTGAAAGCGGAAAAACCACACTGGACGAAACCTACTGGAATGCATATAAATTCAATGATACGTTGTACTCCCTGTTTGACTCACAGATGACAGAAAAGGGAATCACATTTACAAGAGAAATCAATGTAAAGCATCCGGATATCATTTGCGATGCCACCAAGCTTCGTGAAATATTCCTTAACATCCTCAGCAACGCGCTGAAATACACTTCACCGGGAGGAAAGGTCTCCATGAGGCTGACCGAGCTGCCTTCAGACAGACCGGGATATGTAATGTATCAGACAGTAATCGAGGATACAGGAATCGGAATGTCAGAGGAATTTCTTCCGCAGATGTTTGAGGAATTTACGAGAGAGCGTTCAAGCACGGAGAGCAAGGTAAACGGTACAGGTCTCGGCATGGCAATTGTGAAAAAGCTGGTTGATCTGATGGAAGGAACCATAAAGGTTGAAAGCGAGATCGGCAAGGGCACAAGGTTCACTGTAACTCTTCCTCACAGAATATCGGAGGACAATGTATCCGGCGGCTGCAGGGAGCATGTGGCTGAATACACTGACGGACAGTTCCGGGGACACAGAATACTTCTTGCCGAGGACAACGAACTGAATGCAGAGATTGCAATTACTATCCTTGAAGAGGCCGGATTCGAGGTGGAACACGCTGAAGACGGAATTGCCTGTGTAGGTATGCTGGAAAAAGCAGATGATGATTATTATGACCTGATTCTGATGGACATCCAGATGCCGAATATGGACGGATACAAGGCAACCCAGACCATACGTAAATTCTCAGATGCGAAAAAGGCAGGCATTACGATCATTGCAATGACCGCCAATGCGTTTGAGGAAGATAAAAAGAACGCCTTCAACGCCGGCATGAACGGACATATAGCTAAACCGATAAGAGTGAACGAACTGTTTGCTCTGCTGACTGAACTGCTCAGCAGGTGAGTTATTTAGAAAACTGTATATGGGGGATATGAGATGAACAGTGAGTATACCAGATTAAACAAAAAAGCCCGCACATGTATGTATATCAAAAGCATTATCTGGTTTGCCGTTTTCGCGGCAGCCATGGGCGGCACCCTGGCAGGGTTACATAATATCTGGCCGGGATTTCTGAATTACATTGGAGCGGGGCTCATCATACTGGCACTGATTTACACCATAGTGTCACCCGGCGTCCGCTATGCCGTATACAAATACAGGCTTACAGATGCTGAGCTTGAGGTACGAAAAGGTTTTCTGATTATCCGTACAGAAATAATCCCTATGGAGAGACTTCACAAGATTGAGGTGTCATCCGGCCCGATTTACAGGGCCTTCGGCCTTAACCAGGTGAAGGTTATCACCGCCGGAAGTGATCTGGAGATATCATACCTGGACAGAGAGGTGGCAGAGGTTATCGCCGAGAGGTTGAAGAACCGCATAAATGAAATCGTTATCGCCGCCCGCGAGGAGGCATCAAAACCATCAGAGCCTCCGGCATCAGAGGTGGAGACATCAGAAGCGGAGGCGGAATGCCATGAAGAATAACAGATTTCG
This sequence comes from Emergencia sp., assembly GCA_051883055.1. Lineage (GTDB taxonomy): Bacteria > Bacillota > Clostridia > Peptostreptococcales > Anaerovoracaceae > Senimuribacter. Next base: position 13,021 of record JBJESZ010000107.1, on the reverse strand, counting down.
ATGCCATCCCAGCATAATTGTCGAGAATCTCGGCACCCTCATAGTAGGTGTAATAGCCGTGCTCATATTTAATATAAATGACTTTATGGAGCTCTTTCGGGAAGCCGGCAAGGCAGTAGATTTAAAAGACACCATTATAAGTATCGGCATAATCACTCTGCTGGTTGTTGTTTTCACCGGATATCAGCTTATAATTTATCTGAAAACATGGATATCAATAGAAAACAATACCCTGCTTATTGAACGACTGACGATGCTGAGAACTGTCAGAAGAAGCTTTAACACCAGAAACATTTCCAACATCAATCTGGAGCAGAACCTGTTTGAGAGAATCATCGGAACGTGCAAGGTAAAAATCGACACAAATTCTCAGAGTACAGCCAATGAAACGGATATCAAAATCGTGCTGAAGCTGTCTGACGCTAAGGAGTTCCGAAGCTACATACTGGAGCATCTTGCTGAAGACGGGGCTGCTGCAGACAGACAGTTTGAAACGGAATCAGGGAGTTTTGATATTCAGTACACCCCTGAACAGGTTGCAATGCACTGCATCTACTCGGTCAGCCTGCTTGTCGTAAACTTTACTGTAATTTTTGCGGCAGGACTGGTTTTCGGCCTGACGCATTTTGCAAATGAGGGCTTCACTGTTGCCAACGTGGCTTCGGCTCTGGGCGGAATAATTTCAGCTGTATGGATTGCAGCCACATGCCTGTACAGCCTGATAAAAGACTTTTTCAGGTATTACGGATTCCGTGCAAAGAGGGTCGAGAACCGAATCATAATGTCATACGGCCTCATCAAGAAGCGCCAGTATGTTCTTCCGGTAGACAAGATAAATACCATAAAGGTTAAGGCGCACCTGATTTCACGTCTTTGCGGCAGGCAGAGCGTGGAGGTTATATGCATAGGTGTAGGCGACGAGAAAAACGAAAACTCTCTTCTGCTGCTGTCTGAGAAGAAAGACGTGATATCAAAACGACTTGCGCTGCTCCTGCCTGAGTTCACCATAGACGAACCGGAGATGGAGAACAGAAAGCCATGCTCTCTATGGTCAAACGCCCCGGGACTTGTAACTGTACTTCTGATTGTGGTCGGAACAGCAGCGCTTTACATGAACCTGAGGGAGCACTTAACCGTGATGCAGACTTTTATTGACGCAGTGGTATTCGGTACGGCTGCGGTGGTACCGGTGCTGTATTTTATCTATATTGTGCTTCGCTTTAAGACAGAAGGACTTCATATGGGAGAAAACACCCTGGTTGTTGTAACGGGAGCATTTACAAGAGTTGTAACCTGGATTCCATACAGAAGAATTCAGAGCCTGAATTTTTCACAGGGACCTTTCGCCCGCAGATACGGTTATGCTGCCGGTGCGGTGAGTATCCTTGCAGCATCAGCAGGAGCAGTACATTCAGTACCGGCTCTGGATGAGAGGCTGTACAGAGGCGTGCAGAAGAAGATAGTGGAATAGCAGATGTTTTATACGAATTATATACGAAAAAAAGGAGCAAACCGCTTAAAAGCGCTGCTCCTTTTTGCAAATCAGTATTCAGTTTTACTCGTAAAGCTCTACTCGTAAATCGGCTCGAAATCATCCTTGCCGTGACCGCAAAGCGGACACAGATAATCGTCAGGTAATTCGCTGCCTTCATATACGTAACTGCAGATCTTACATCTCCATCCTACAATCTTCTTGTCTGACGGTGCCGGCTTTGCTGCAGGCTTTGGCTTTACATGGTTCTGATAATCAGCATAAGTCAGAGGTGCATTGTCGCTGAGCTGCTGTGCGTCTTCGATTTCACCGATAAATAATGTGTGACTTCCCAGCTCGTGCTGTTCTACCACCTTGCAGCTGATTACTGCACATGTCTGCCATCCCAGATACGGAACACCGTTAAGATCCTTTGGCAGATCCAGATATTCGAATTTATCCACGTCTCTTCCTGACTGCATGCCGAAGTGCTTGATAGTTTCAAACTTGCATGTGTCGTCAAGAAGGCTGACTGTGAAGATACCGCTTTCCTTGATAAGATCGCAGGTATAGTTTGTGTTAAGAACTGCGATAGCAACTCTTGTAGGTGAATTTGCCACCTGAATGCATGTATTGGTAATACATCCGTTTACCTTGGAGTCTGACTTTGTTGTCAGAAGGAATACTCCGTAACTTAATTTGTATAATGCTTTGTTGTCCATATTATTTCTTCCATAGTCCGTGTAAATTGCAGTATGCGTATACAGCTTCTACCTCATCGCCTTCGCAGATTGAGAAGCAGATCTTAGGTGCTTCGCCAGGTTTAAGTGCCTTTCTCTGGTTGCCCTGCTTAGTCTGAATTGAAACCCATTCGATGTAGTGTTCCTCAGCCATTGGATGTTCTACCTCGCCAACAGTAACAATAACCTTGTTTCCTTCAACTACATATGAAGGAACATGCTTTTCTACTGCAGCATCAGTAGTGCCTGGTACAAGCTCAGTCATCTTCTGACCACAGCACATTACAGGAACTCCTGCATTTTTTACCATAGCAATAATATTTCCACAATGTTCGCAAATAAAGAATTTCTGTTCCATAATCAATTACCTCCTTGAATTTGTACATAAACACATAATAAATCTTCATTTATCACATGTCAATTACCTTACGATGAATTGTATATACCCTTTTTCTACAGTATGAATCAGATTATATGAGAGGAGGATTCCTGCAGTCCGGGAAGGATTGATATATCAATAATACTTTATCACAATAAAGGGATAAAAGGGGGTTGCCTTTTCGGGACAATATGGATATACTAAAAGGTAGATATTTTTTTTAAGGAGAAACAGAAATGGGAAGAGTTTATAATTTTTCAGCTGGTCCGGCAGTACTTCCGGAAGAGGTTTTAAAAGAAGCGCAAGAAGAAATGTTTGACTACCGTGGCACGGGTATGTCAGTTATGGAAATGAGTCATCGCTCTTCAGCATTCCAGCAAATTATAGACGAGGCTGAGGCTGATTTACGAGATTTGATGAACATTCCTGACAACTACAAGGTTTTATTCCTTCAGGGAGGTGCCTCTCTTCACTTCGCATCAATTCCTATGAACCTGATGAAGAATGGCGTGGCCGATTACATCATCACCGGTCAGTGGGCTAAGAAGGCTTATGAAGAGGCAAAGAAATACGGAAAGGCAAATGCAATTGCCTCATCCGCAGATGAGACTTTCTCATACATACCGGATTGTTCTGATCTGCCAATCAGCGAAGATGCAGACTACGTATACATCTGCCAGAACAACACTATTTACGGAACAGTGTTCCATGAATTACCGAACACAAAGGGAAAAGAATTAGTGGCAGACGTATCATCCTGTTTCTTATCAGAACCGATAGATGTTGAAAAATACGGTGTTATCTATGGTGGCGTTCAGAAGAATATCGGACCTGCAGGTGTTCAGATTGTTATTATCAGAGAAGACCTGCTGAGAGATGATCTTCCGGAATATGTTCCTACTATGATGAACTTCAAGGTTCAGGCTGACAAGGGATCCCTTTACAATACTCCACCTTGCTACGGAATCTATATCTGCGGAAAGGTATTCAAGTGGATAAAGGGATTAGGCGGACTGGAAGCCATGAAGGCTCACAACGAGAAAAAGGCAGCTATTCTGTATGATTTCCTTGATCAGAGCAAGCTTTTCAAGGGTACAGTAAGAAAGGAAGACCGTTCCCTGATGAACGTTCCGTTCGTTACAGGTGACAAGGATATGGATGCTAAGTTTGTTGCGGAAGCAAAGGCTGCCGGTTTTGAAAATCTGAAAGGCCACAGAACAGTAGGCGGAATGAGAGCATCCATCTACAATGCAATGCCTATCGAAGGTGTAGAAAAGCTTGTAGAATTCATGAAGAAATTCGAAGAAGAAAATATGTAGTAATATTCAGAAACAGTGAGGGATAGACATGGCTAAATATGCTTGCCTGAATCCGATTGCACAGTGCGGATTAGGCTTATTTGACGATAAATATGAAAAAGTAGAGGAACTGAAGGATGCTCAGGCGGTGCTTGTAAGAAGTGTTGCCATGCACGATCTTGAGCTTCCTGATACGCTTGAGGCGGTTGCTCGTGCCGGAGCCGGTGTAAACAACATTCCTCTTGATAAATGTGCAGAGAAAGGCATCGTAGTTTTCAACACTCCGGGTGCAAATGCGAACGGCGTTAAAGAACTGGTGCTTGCGGGAATGCTGCTTGCTTCACGTGACATCGTGGGCGGCATCGAATGGGTAAAGGAAAATCAGGCTGACGAAAACATTGCAAAGACTACAGAAAAAGCGAAGAAGGCATTTGCCGGAAACGAAATCAGCGGCAAGAAGCTGGGTGTAATCGGTATGGGCGCTATCGGCGTTAAGGTTGCAAATGCAGCATGCGCTTTGGGAATGAAGGTTTACGGATATGACCCGTTCATGTCTGTAAATGCTGCGTGGGCAGTAGATAAATCCGTTAACCATGTGCTTGCGGTTGAAGACATCTATAGAGAATGCGATTACATTACAATTCATGTTCCTCTAATGGATGCAACAAGAGAGATGGTTAATAAGGAAGCTATCGATATGATGAAGGATGGCGTTGTATTTCTTAACTTCTCCAGAGATTCTCTGGTTGCCGAGGATGATATGGTTGCTGCTCTTGAAGCAGGAAAGGTTAAGAACTACGTTGTTGACTTCCCGAGCCCTAAGACAGCAGGTAAGAAGGGATGCATAGTAATTCCTCATCTTGGTGCATCAACAGCAGAATCAGAGGACAACTGCGCGATTATGGCAGTGGAAGAATTAATTGATTACCTTGAAAACGGAAACATCAGAAACTCTGTTAATTATCCGGCATGTGACGCGGGTGTCTGCGCAACAGCAGGCCGTGTAGCTGTTCTTCACAAGAACATTCAGAACATGATTTCACGTCTTTCAGCAGTTGCGGGCGATGCAGGAATCAATATAGCGCACATGACCAACAAGAGTCGTGGTGAATACGCATATTCTCTGTTCGACTTAGACTCACCGGCAGACGACAGGGTTGTTGAAGCTCTTAAGGCTGTAGAGGGAGTTCTAAAAGTGAGGGTTATCAAATAATGGCAGTTATCAGACCTTTTGCGGCAATTCGTCCCTGCGATGAAAAAGCCCATAGAATTGCGGCTCTGCCCTATGACGTTTACAACCGTCAGGAGGCAAAAGCCGAGGTAGAAAAAGAACCGGAATCATTTCTGAGAATCGACAGAGCTGAAACACAGTTTGACGATTCAGTGGATACTTATGCTCCGGAGGTATACAGAAGGGCTCATGACACTCTCTGGGAAATGGTGGACAGAGGAGATTTTGTCAGAGACAGCAAGCCCTGCTACTATATCTATGAACTTACAATGGATGGAAGAACGCAGACCGGAATCGTAGCCTGCGCATCCATCGATGACTACAGGGACGGTGTGATTAAAAAGCATGAGAATACCCGTTCCGATAAAGAGCAGGACAGAATCAACCATGTGGATACCTGCAATGCACAGACCGGACCGATTTACCTTGCTTACAGGGCAAATTCTGTTATCAGCGGTGTAATTGCAAAGGTAAAGGCAGAACAGCCGGTTAACGATTTCGTCGCACCTGACGGTATATCACACAAGGTATGGGTGATTGACGACGATAAGGACATCGAGACAATCTGTGGAGCCTTCGACGGCATAAAGGAAATATATATTGCTGATGGACATCACAGAGCAGCATCGGCTGTTAAAGTGGGATTCAAACGTCGTCAGGAGCATCCGGATTTTGACGGAAGTGAAGAGTTTAACTTCTTTTTGTCAGTTTTGTTCCCGGATGAGGAACTGATGATCATGGACTACAACAGAGTGGTGAAGGATCTGAACGGACTGAGTGACGAGGAGTTCCTTGAAAAAATGAAGGAGCTGTTTGACGTGGAGGCTGTTGCGAGAGAAGACAGAAAGCCGGAGAAAGCCGGAAGCTTCGCAATGCTCCTCAACGGTCAGTGGTACAGGTGCGGCTTCAGGGAGGAAGACATTCCTGATGACCCTGTGGGAAGGCTTGACGTGTCACTGCTGCAGAATATTCTTCTTGCTCCTGTGCTGGATATTCAGGATCCGAAGACCGACGCCAGAATAGATTTTGTAGGCGGAATCAGAGGCTTAGACGAGCTCGAAAAAAGATGCGGTGAAGACTGCCACGTTGCATTTGCAATGTATCCGACGTCTATTCATGAACTCTTTGACGTGGCTGATGCAGGTCTTCTTATGCCGCCGAAGTCAACATGGTTTGAACCTAAGCTGAGAAGCGGTCTGTTCATTCATGAAATATAGAAAAGGCTGCAGGAAAAATTTGATAAAAAAATAACACACATTGGGCGACTTTATTTGACATAACTAAACCATAGGAGTAAAATAGTAAGTATCTTGTATACTTGCTATTTTTTGTGTAGAAAAGCATGTTGGTAGCAGGAGAGAACGATATTATTTTTAAGGAGGAGTATGGTTATGAACACTAAGTGCAGTGCGCCTGCAGATCTTGTTGCAAAAGTACTTGAATTGCTGCCGGGCGTTGATTGTGCAGGCTACGGTGGATGTGGCAAGGCTACTTGTGCAGAATGTGCGGAAGCAATCGTCAGCGAAGGCAAAGTGGCTTTATGTCCGGCTTGTAACCAGGAAGCTGTTGATGCAATTGCGGAGGCAATCGGTGCTGAGACAGCTGAAGCAAAAGATGAAATTGCATTCATCGCTTGCAGCGGAGACGCTGCAGGTAAGGCAAGACTTGCCGCTGCAGGATGCAAAAGCTGTAAGGATGCTGTTGAAGCAGGCTTCCAGCGTGGAGAATGTAAGAGCGGATGCGTAGGAATCGGTTCTTGTATCGACGTATGTAAGTTTGATGCGATGTCAGCTGCTGACGGAGATGTTTCTGTAATCAGCAGCAAATGTACAGGCTGCGGAGCTTGTGCAAACGCAAATGTGTGCCCTCAGACAATCATTCGCATGATTCCTAGAGAGGCAACAAACTTCATCCCTTGTTCATCAAAGGAAGAGGATGACGACTTAACAAGAAAGACATGCGGTTTCGGATGTATCGCCTGTGGTGACTGCGTAAGAGCATGTCCACAGAGTGCAATCGAAATTATCGACAACCACGCTGTTATCGACTACGACAAGTGCGTAGGCTGCGAGGCTTGTACTGTAAAATGTAAGAAAAAGATTATCGTGGATACACTTCACGATCTGACAAAGCTTAAGGAAAAGGTTGCATTTGTAAGATGCAGCGGAGGCAAGAAGCCTTCCGAGGTTTACAAATCACTTGGATATACTGACTGTCAGGCTGTAGTTGACAACGTTGACCCTAAGGAATACGGACTGTGCACAACAGGATGTACAGGACAGGGTAACTGCACTAAGGTATGCCGCTACGGAGCAATCGAAGTGGTTGACGGAACAGCTAAGGTTGATCCTGACAAGTGCGTTGGATGTAAGGACTGTACATATGCATGTCCTAAGGGCCTGATCACTATCGTACCTTACAAGGGTGCAAAGATGGTACCATGTTCATCAACTGCTGACTATGAGGATAAAGCAGCTGTTTGTGACAGTGCCTGCATCGCATGCGGAGACTGTAAAGCAAACTGCCCTAACGGAGCAATTTACGCAGAAGGAGCACATGCTGTAGTTGATCCTGAAATCTGTGAAAACTGCAATGTTTGTCAGTATGTATGTTCAAGAGACATCATTAAAGAAAGAGTTGTTCCTGAGTATAACTACTTACAGAGAGAAGCTCTAAAAATCAGGGAAGGAGAGTGATTAAGGTGAGAAAATTAAAGACTATGGACGGAAACGCCGCTGCAGCTCATGTTGCTTATGCATTTTCTGAAGTTGCTGCTATCTACCCAATCACACCATCCTCACCAATGGCTGAAAATATGGACGAATGGGTTTCTCAGGATAGAGAGAATATCTTCGGCGAAAAAGTTAGAATTATCGAAATGGAATCAGAAGCAGGTGCTGCAGGTGCTGTACACGGTTCAATAACTGCAGGTGCTTACACTTCAACATTCACAGCATCACAGGGATTACTTCTGATGATTCCAAACATGTATAAATTAGCAGGTGAACAGACACCTACAGTATTCCACGTTGCTGCACGTGCGCTTGCAACACATGCACTGTCAATCTTCGGTGACCATTCAGACGTTATGGCTTGCCGTCAGACAGGTTTTGCAATGCTGGCATCAAACAGCGTACAGCAGGCTATGGACCTGGCTGCTGTTGCTCATCTTTCAACAATTGCAGGTAAGCTTCCAATGCTTCACTTCTTCGATGGTTTCAGAACTTCACACGAAAACCAGAAAATCGAAGTATGGGATTATGATGACCTGAAGGAAATGGTTGACTGGGATGCTGTAAAAGCATACAAGGCTGGCGTAATCCACCCTGCACACCCTCATCTGTTAGGTTCAGCAGAACAGCCTGAAACTTTCTTCCAGCACAGAGAAGCAAGCAATACAGCATATCTTGAAACTGCAGATATCGTTAACGAATATATGCAGAAGGTTAATGCAAAGATCGGAACAGACTACAAACCATTCAACTACTATGGTGCACCTGATGCAACTGAAATTATCGTAGCAATGGGTTCAGTTTGTGATGCTATTGAAGAATTAGTTGATTACTTAAACGGAAGCAAGGGCAAGAAGGTTGGTGTTCTTGAGGTTCACCTGTACAGACCTTTCTCCGTAAAATATATGCTGGACGTTATGCCTGAAACTGTTAAAAAGATTGCAGTTCTGGACAGAACAAAGGAACCGGGCGGAGTTGGCGAACCTCTCTACTTAGATGTTTGCTCAGCACTTCGCGGAACTAAATTTGAAGACTGTCTGATCGTTGGCGGACGTTACGGATTAGGTTCCAAGGATACTCAGCCGGGAGACCTGTTAGCTGTATATGAAAACCTGTGGAGTGAAAACCCTAAGAAGGAATTCACTATTTCCATCGTAGACGACGTGACAGGATTATCACTTCCTGTAACTGAAAATCCGGATGTTGCTCCTAAGGGAACTAAGGCATGCAAGTTCTGGGGTCTGGGTGCTGACGGTACAGTTGGTGCTAACAAGAACAGCGTTAAGATTATCGGTGACCACACTGACAAGAAAGTACAGGCTTACTTCCAGTACGACTCCAAGAAATCCGGTGGTGTTACTATTTCCCACTTAAGATTCGGAGATGAACCAATCAAGTCAACTTACTATGTAAAGCAGGCCGACTTCGTAGCATGTCATAACTCTGCTTACCTGACAAGATATGATATGGTTGAAGACGTAAAACCGGGCGGATACTTCCTGTTAAACTGCGTATGGTCAGATGAAGAATTAGAAGAACACTTACCTGCAAAGGTTAAGAGATACATTGCTAAGAACAACATCCAGTTCTATACCTGTGACGCCGTTTCCATCGCTAAAGAAATCGGTCTGGGTGCAAGAAGAACTAACTCCGTTCTTCAGGCAGCATTCTTCAAGCTTGCAGACATTATTCCTATTGAAGATGCTGTAAAATACATGAAGGAAATGATTCAGAAGTCATACGGCAAGAAGGGTGCTAACATTGTAGCAATGAACGAAGCTGCAGTAGATGCAGGTGTAAACAACGTTCATAAGGTAGATTACCCTGCAAGCTGGGCAGATGTAGAAGACGATGCTCCTGCTGCTAAGCTGGTTGGACGTGACAAGGCTCATACAGATTATCTGAATGGTATACTTGTTCCTACAAACACATTAACAGGTGATGCTGTTCCTGTTTCAACATTCCTTGATACAGCCAACGGTATGGTTCCATCAGGTACAGCAGCATATGAAAAGAGAGGTATTGCTACAGACGTTCCTGTATGGAACAAGGCAAACTGTATGCAGTGTAACTGGTGTTCATACGTTTGTCCTCACGGCGTAGTAAGACCATTTGTATTAGATGAAACAGAAGTTGATCCTATTAATGGAGACTACCTTGCTATGAAGGGTGTAAAGGGTAAGTTCTTTACTCTTGGTATTTCAACTCTTGACTGCACAGGCTGCGGATCATGTGCTCAGGTTTGTCCTGCAAGAAAGAAAGCTCTTGAAATGGTACCTGCTGACGACTCCGTTGTTCTTCCTTCACAGGAAAAATTCAACTACTTATTCAACGAAGTAACTGAAAAAGAAGTACCGTTCAAGACTGACACTGTAAAGGGATCACAGTTCAAGCAGCCATTAATGGAATTCTCAGGCGCTTGTCCTGGATGTGGAGAATCTCCATATGCTAAGCTGATTACTCAGTTATTCGGTGACAGAATGTTCATTGCAAACGCAACAGGATGTTCATCAATCTGGGGTTGCAGTGCACCAAGCTCACCTTATACAGTAAACAAGCAGGGAAGAGGTCCTGCATGGGCTAACTCCCTATTCGAAGATAATGCTGAATTCGGTCTTGGTATGGCAACATCTATCAGAGCCCGCAGACAGGAAATGAAGTCAGCAGTTGAAAAACTTGTTGATGCAGTAGGCGTTCCTGCAAGAGCATGGCTTGCTTCCATGGATGATGCTGAAGCAGCTGAAGAAACAGGAGAAATACTTCTTGAAGCATGCGAAAAGATTGCAGATACTAACGAAACAGCGAAGTACGTAATCGAAAACAAAGATATGCTGATTAAGCCGTCAATGTGGATCTTCGGCGGTGACGGATGGGCATACGACATCGGTTACGGCGGACTTGACCACGTTATCGCATCAGGTGAAAATGTAAATGTATTCGTATTCGATACAGAGGTTTACTCCAACACAGGTGGTCAGTCATCCAAGGCAACTCCTATCGGAGCGGTTGCTAAGTTCGCAGCTTCCGGTAAGGCAGTTAAGAAGAAAGACCTGGCTCAGATTGCTATGGCTTACGGATATGTTTACGTAGCACAGGTTGCTATGGGAGCAAACCCTGAACAGACACTGAAGGCAATCAGAGAAGCAGAAGCTTACGACGGTCCTTCACTGATTATCGCTTACGCACCTTGTATCAACCACGGAGTTAAGGCAGGAATGAACAAGGCAATGCTTGAAATGAAGAACGCAGTACGTTCAGGATACTGGAATCTGTTAAGATACAATCCTGCTCTTGCAGCTGAAGGAAAGAACCCACTGTCAATCGACAGCGCAACTCCAACCGGAAGCTACAGAGACTTCATTATGGGCGAAGTTCGTTACAACTCATTACAGCTTAAATTCCCAGAAAGAGCAGAAGAACTGTTCACTGCTGCAGAAGAAGCTGCTAAGGACAGATACGAACATCTGAAGAATCAGAAAAAGAGTTTCGATAATTAAGAAAGGAGGATGTAAGCATGAAAAGGTTTGAAGTAACTTATAAGAGAAGACTTAATGACAACATGGTGTGGCTGAAGATTTATGCTCCACTTGTTGCAAGAAAGGCCAGACCTGGTCAGTTTATCATTCTTCGTACAGATGAATACGGTGAGAGAATTCCTCTAACCATGGCCGGTCACAATGAAGAGGACGGCACTATTGACCTGATTTATGCTGCCGTTGGAAGAACTACAATGCTGATGGATCAGCTTGAAGTAGGCGACTGCTTTGCTGATATCGTAGGACCTTTGGGAAAGCCGACTGAAATGGACGGACTTAAGAAGGTTTGTGTGGTAGGCGGAGGTACAGGTAACGCACTTGCTTACCCTCTGGCTACAGGTATGCATGACCACGGCATTGAAGTTGATATGATTGAAGGATTTAGAACTAAGGATCTTGTAATCCTTGAAGATGAATTCAGAGCAGGCGTTGATAACCTGTACGTTGTAACAGACGATGGTACATACGGTGAAAAGATGTTCACAACTGATAAGCTGGAACAGCTTATCAAGGAAGGTAACAAGTACGATGAAATCGTAGCTGTAGGACCTCCGATCATGATGAAATTCGTATGCCAGATTGCTGCAAAATACGATATTCCTTCAGTTGCATCATTAACAGCTTACATGATCGACGGTACAGGAATGTGCGGCGGCTGCAGATGTAAAATCGGCGGAGAAGACAAATTCGTATGCGTAGACGGTCCTGAATTTGACGGTTCCCTGGTAGACTGGGATGATCTTATCAAGAGATCAAACTACTACAAAGATCAGGAAGCTGAGGACAGAGCTCACGTATGTAGATTAACAGGAGGTGTTCGTTACAATGATTAATCTGGTAAGGAAACAGAATCCAATGCCTGAACAGGCTCCTGATGTTCGTAACAAGAACTTCCTGGAGGTAGCTGAAGGCTATACAGAAGAAATGGCAATCAACGAAGCAATGCGCTGCTTGAACTGCCGTAAAAAACCATGTGTTTCAGGCTGCCCTGTAAACATTAAGATTCCTGCATTCATCGCCAAGGTTGCAGAAGGCGATTTTGAAGCAGCTTACAATATCATTTCTGAGGACAGCTCACTTCCTGCAGTATGCGGACGTGTATGCCCACAGGAAAACCAGTGCCAGGGACAGTGTGTTCACGGCAAGAAAGGCGAACCGGTTGCAATCGGTCGTCTTGAAAGATTCGTTGCAGACTGGCATGCTGCTAACTTCGGCGATGCAGAAATCCAGCCTGTTGAATCAAACGGTCACAAGGTTGCAATCATCGGTGCAGGTCCTGCAGGTCTTGCATGTGCAGGCGATCTTGTAAACAAAGGATACGAAGTAACTGTTTATGAAGCACTTCACAAATCCGGCGGTGTATTAGTTTATGGTATTCCTCAGTTCCGTCTTCCAAAGGAGATCGTAGCTGCAGAAGTAGCAAAGCTTGAAGCCAAGGGTGTGAAATTCGTAACAGATGCTGTAGTAGGACGTGCAATTACAGTTGACGAACTGATGAAGGAGGAAGGTTTCGAATCCGTATTCATCGGCACAGGTGCAGGTCTTCCATCATTCATGAACATCCCTGGTGAAAACTACATCGGTGTATGTTCAGCAAATGAATACCTGACTCGTATCAACCTGATGAAGGCTTA
>JBJESZ010000106.1:0-4746 GCA_051883055.1 Emergencia sp. | reverse complement strand
TATTAGTTCCGTACCAGAATGATACTAAAAATGTGGCTGCACTGCATAGCTCTGAAGGTGAAATACTCCTTCCGGCATTTACATCGCAATATGAACTCACAAGAGAACAAACTGCGTGGGATAATATAGGGGTAATGGTACTTGATGATTTAAAACATATAATCATAGACCTTCCTGCAGAAGTGACAGGAGTTGTGCTTAATCCATTCGGAAAGTTTCTGATACTCCGCAGGGCACAGCTTGCAGAAATTGACAAGGAAATAGAAGGAATGACCCTTCAGCGGACTGATCATCCGTTGCCGCAGATACTATCCCCGTTAAAAAGCTATCCTATCGGGATAGTTGAAGCACTGGGACATTTCTTTGAGAAAAATCAGGGGGTTACACGGGCATGGATTCTGGCTGCCAGGCCTGACTATAAGACGCCACCGCATAAACTGTTTGTAATTGAATTTTTTGGAGACAGAAGGGTGCTGTTTCCGCAGGTAGCCAAGGTAATCGAGCCTTTTATGAAGCCGGGAGAAAGCTTCGAGTTGATGAAGGCGGATCGTGACCTTGCCAGAGAGGCAGGAGAAAAGACAGCACCGATTTATGTATGCAAATAGAGGAAGACAAAACCATACTATGGATTAATAACTACTGTTAAGAGCATTAAAGCTAAATAACTAAGCATATTATTCACAGCGAAAACGGACTGTAGTTCTTTGGTGTTTGCGCACCATGGGGCTGCAGTCCGTTTGAAATATCCACGTTTTTTCCAAGAATAGTAAAAAAACATCACTTGAATACATGGTTTACCAATGATATAATCAAGGCAGATACAGACAATTACAACTGAATATCACAGGCTTTTGTGGCAAATGCGCGACTCGGAGGGAACGGCAGGCACGGCGGACAGCTATCCTGCAATTATCCCGGCAATCATCCGGACACGCATTCTTGTTCCTGCTGAACAAGGGAATCAGGTGAAATTCCTGGACACGTGGAAATCCTGTTCTGGTCAGACGGACCAGACGAAGAAAAGGATTTCCTTAGTAGCTGTGTTTACAAAGTACTGTTTCCGTGCAGATAGACTGCATGCGGTGAAAACCGGTCATTGGAAGGGCTGTAGTGGCCCGGAGAGAAGGCTGAAGCAGTGCGCTGGTGCGACTCATAAGCACCTGAATGTATAAGTCAGAAGACCTACAAACCCCCGACATAAATAGTACTTAAATAGTAGCAGAAAATTGTCGGGGAGCCAAATGAAAGACAGACTCTGGGAAAACTGGCAGAGGCTGGGCTTTCAGTTTTAGAATATCACAAAAGCGATGGTTATATGATCATCGTTTTTTTAATTGTGTAGGAAATATCGATTTTTCGATATTTCCAGAATACCAAGAAGAGTACATTGCGAAGGTCGCCCTTTGTGGGCGACACTTTCAAACAGAATTGAAATGTCGGGGATGCTGACGAATATGAAGCACTTTTCGTAGATGATGATGTATATTTTGCTGTTTTTATACATGTGCCTGATTATAAAAGAAAACTAATCAATTCAGCCGCGTTTTGCCTGAATTGGGCTTGTTTTGCATCAAAACGGTCGTGTAAATTGGAACTGAAATCGCCTGTAATATATATGTAGAGCCCAGTGCAGCCTTGCTAAATGGAAGATGCTGTATTTTATGTAATGTGATACAAGCTTTTTTTCCCAGGCCAATATACCACTATTCTATGAAATAGATTTCTATGCAAATAAATATTTAAATGACAGAATACTTATTAATTTCTTTATATATATTTTTTGTTGCAAAACTGCAATCCGCCTGTTTCCAATAAAAAAGGGCTGAAATCAGGCAAATCGCTCACTTTTGAGGCAAAAAAACTATAAAATCAGGCACACCATGAAGGATGCAGGTTTTAATGAATAAAGTGCAGAGGGCCGACATCAAGAAATGAAAGGAAAGAATAAAATGGAAAAACAAAAAAAGAATGAGCTGGCCGCGGGAATGAAAAACAAGCGGCGCAGGAAGTACCTCCTTGCAGCACTGGCCATTTTCATAATAGCCACGACGGTAGTGGGGCTTTCCATAGAAAGCAGAGACGCAAAGCTTCCTGACGGGCAGGGAAACCTGATAGCCGAACAGACAGACGACACACAGAATCAGGCAGATGATCAGGCAAAGGATCAGACAAAGGAGACAGGTCAGAAAGATGACCAGAACACAGACCAGGATAAGACAGCTGCAGAAGACAGTACCTCCGGTTCCAAGGCAAACCAGACAGACAGCACCAAAAATCCTGCCAAACAGAACCTGGCAAATCTCTCCGACAAAGAA
Organism: Emergencia sp.; assembly: GCA_051883055.1. Taxonomy (GTDB): domain Bacteria; phylum Bacillota; class Clostridia; order Peptostreptococcales; family Anaerovoracaceae; genus Senimuribacter. The sequence goes on along the minus strand of JBJESZ010000106.1, from coordinate 2,431 downwards.
AAGGAAAATATCAAACCTTCAGATATAGCCGTAGACAACAGCGAGGATTTCACAGCATCCAACGGAGGCAACAGTGTCCTGAAACCGGATAAACCAAAACCGGTCACAGTAACACTGGAAATACGATGTGACACTCTGTCATCAGATATGAGCAAGCTGGAGAACCCGGCAATAGAAAAATACATACCGAAGGACGGAATTATCCTGACAAAGAGCACATACAAAGGAACCACAGAAAACACAGTTTTCGATGCACTGAATACCCTTTGCCGGAACAACGACATTCAGCTGGATTTTGATTATACTCCGGTGTACGAATCCTATTACATTAAGGGCATAAACTATCTCTACGAGTTTGACGGAGGTAATCTGTCAGGCTGGATGTACAAGGTCAATGACTGGTTCCCGAACTACGGCTGCTCATCATACTATCTGAGCGACGGAGACGTAATACAGTGGGTTTATACCTGTGACCTGGGCAAGGATGTAGGAGATAATTCCATGCAGTAGCAGGGCATGGCGCAGTAGCAGTACCTGCCACAGGGTACCGGGCTGTACTGTACCGCAGTCACCGCTGCAACCCCATGCTGCAACTCAGGCTGCAATAAGTACCCAAACGAAAAGGAAAGGAAAACCGAAACCATGAAAAAGAGACTAACCTCCATACTTCTGATTCTGACGCTGGTTGTGACCACTGTGTTCGGCGGCACCACGACCGCTGCTTCAGCCGCAACGCAGAGCAGAATCAATGACGTATACAAAAAATGCGGAAACTATATTTACAATACTGTGACTGAACCCGCTTACGGAGCAACAGGCGGCGAATGGGCAATGTACGGTCTGGCACAGGCAGGATATCCCATGTCCAGAGACTATATCGCAAAATACAAAGAGACCGTCGAAAAAGCTGTTGAAGAGGGTTACAGAGGTGTTCCCGGACAGCTTCACGACAGAAAGTACACAGAGTATTCCCGTGTAATTGTGGCGTATGCGGCGCTGGGACTTGACCCGACAGACATTGCCGGCTACAACATGGTTGAAAAACTGGCAGACTTCGATAAGGTCGTATGGCAGGGACTGAACGGACCGATCTGGGCGCTCAGAGCTCTGGATTCGGGCAACTATCAGATCCCGAAGGTGACGGGAATTGAAAATGTCACAACACGTCAGAAGCTGGTTGATTACATTCTGAACGCCCAGCTTGCGGACGGCGGCTGGAACTTATATGTCAGCGATCCGTCAGACAAAGATTTTGAGACCGGTAAGGCAACCCTGAAATCCGATCCTGATATGACCGGAATGGCTTTAACCGCTCTGGCACCGTACAAATCACAGACAAAGGTAAAAACAGCCATCAGCAAAGCCGTAACTGCTCTCTCAAAATCACAGAACACAGACGGCAGCTATACTGCATGGGGCGCAACCACTTCGGAGAGCATTTCGCAGGTAATCTGCGGACTTACAGCCGTTGGAATCGACCCGAACACCGATTCACGCTTTAAGAAAAACGGCAAGTCTCTGATTGACGCACAGCTTGCTTTCTACGATGAAAAAACAGGTGGCTTCAGACATGTAAACACAGCGTCCGGCGGATACGAGCCTGTGGTGAACCAGATGGCAACAGAGCAGGCATATTATGCACTTGCCGCATACAAGAACACCGTACCCGAAAAGGCGATCATCTCCAAAGCGGTGAAGACGTCGAAAACTTCCCTGAAGGCGACGTGGAAAATGGCTTCAGTAGGTTCAGGTTACCAGGTGACAGTTGCCACCAATGCAAAGTTTACAAAAGGTGTGAAGAAGATAACAGTTTCCGGCAGAAATACAGTTTCCCGCAAGGTTACCGGACTGACAAAGGGCAAAACCTACTATGTTAAGGTTCGCACATACAAGACTGTAAACGGCACCAAGGTCTACGGTGCCTACAGCGCAGTGAAAAAGGTTAAGCTATAGAAAGGAGGAATGTAACGGGTATCAAAACCCACTGATACGGCACAGCCGTAAAATTGAATTAACAATTCTGTGTTCTCGAAAGAGCTAAGATGGAAGCAGGTGAAAATCCGGCACGGTCCCGCCACTGTAATGAAGGAGTTTTGTTCGAAACGCCACTGTGTCACCAATGTATAACCCCAAAGGCAAGGGAAGGCGAACAAAGCGATGAGAGCTGAGTCAGGAGACATGCACAGATGAGAAGCGTTGTATGCGTCGGAGGAACGCAGCATGCTTGACGTTTAAGAACAGCGAAATCGGGCTGAGGCAAGGCGGTTTGTATGTGATACTCGAACCGCACTGCCCGGCTTTTTTATTGCCGGAAGCAACAACAAAAGCCGACAGAATTTATTAATAGGTAGATCCGCCACATATGGCGGAAGGAGGAAAAGATGAAACGGAAACGAATTTCAAGAATGCTGGCCGTGCTGCTGGCGTTCAC
>JBJESZ010000105.1:0-83762 GCA_051883055.1 Emergencia sp. | reverse complement strand
AAGTTAGCATATGCTAACTCAAAAAACAAGTACTTTTTCACAAAAAATAAAAAATTTTAACAATATTTTCGTCTCTCCCCTTTGCAGTAAAACGCTTTCCCCTAAGCAGGTTTCCGATTTCCTCTTCTCGAAACCCGTAACCATTGTACTGGAAAAATTTAACGTTGCCGAAACTTCCGTCAATGACCACCATATGTCCGGCAGATTCAATAAAGTCTAAAGTATACGAGGTTCCATTTACTGTGATCTCTATCCTGTTTTCGCTGAAATCTATCCCCGCAGTAATTTGCAGCCCCATATAGCGATGGCTCAAACTGATTTGTTTCTCTGCAGAAAGTGTATGAATAAACTTATATACCGGCTGAATTTTCTTATTTTCATATACGCCTATGGCTAAAATCACATCCCCCGTCCTGATGTTCTCGTCATAAATATTAATGCATTTTAAATCGTCCGGGGTCAATTTGTCATCGTCGCCAATTTCATTATCAGCTATAACAACGATGTCTCCCTCCTCAATTTTCCCTTCTTCATGACCGCTTCCACAGGTCAAAATCATTCCAAAGATTTCTTTGGCTTTCTTGCTGCATGCACCGATATTTCTGTCTTCGGTTAAATAAATCATTCCATGCTCAAGGGAGTCTGCTATATTTTCTATCATCCCGATTAAATTACTATTCAAAACAACCTCCTGCTGCACCACTATACAAACGCCATGATGCTATCACTGTATTATGCTGCACGCATTTTGTCAATAGAAAACTCCCTATTCGTATAATATAAAATAAATGCATTTTTCCACAAATAAAAATGCGCAGAATATCTGCGCAAAAGGAAATTCAATCCATTTCTAACAGGACATTTTGTAAAAACGCATTAGAAAGACCATGAAATTCCATGCAAATCTTTTTTAATCGAAATTAAGATTTTACAGTCGTATGCAGTCTTCGTCTGCAATGGACAGTCTGATTTTCGTCCCGTTCGCAAACAATACATTGTGCCTGAACAATACATCAACTGTCAAAAGAATACCTTTTACATCAACTATGTACTGCAGAACATTTCCCCTTGGTCGATTTCCTACAATAATTCCTTCAAGAATATATTCATCCTCCGATATCTCATCTTCTTTTAAAATCTGCACCGTTTCGGGACGAAGTACCACACCGTGTTCGGCTTCCGTTTTCTGCCCGGTCATTCTTTCAAACTCCTCACAACTAAGGTGATTATAATTTCCAATAAAACTCGCTGCAAAGCTATTGACCGGTGCGGTATACATAGTAATTGGATCCCCGGACTGTTCAATTTTCCCATCATTAAAAAGATGAATCATATCAGACATGAGCATTGCTTCATCCTGATCATGGGTAACAAAAATAGTTGTCAAACCAAGTGTCTCATGAATTTCCCGAATTCTAATCTGCAGCGATTTTCGCAGTTTTGCATCTATAGCACTGAGCGGCTCATCTAAAAGCAATACTTTCGGCTGCTGCACAATACTTCTGGCTAGAGCTACTCTCTGCTGCTGTCCTCCGGATAAACGCTCCGGAAGCTGTTTTTCCTTTCCGTTAAGTTCAACAATCTCTATGACCTCTTTCACTCTTTGCCGTATCTCTTCTTTGGACTTCTTTTGCATTTTTAATCCAAAAGCGATATTCTCTTCAACCGTCATATTAGGGAACAAACTGTACTGCTGAAAGACCATTCCAATATTTCTGTTCCGGGCTTTCACATCGGTAATATTTTTTCCATCCAAAAATATCTGTCCTTCCGATACGTCTTCCAGACCCGCCAGACATCGTAAAAGTGTACTTTTCCCACATCCCGACGGTCCCAGCAAAGTGACAAAATCCCCTTTTTCCACCTTGAGATTGATACTTTTCAACACATGGTTATTATCAAAAGATTTATGAACATCCTTGAATTCTATATAAGCCATCTCAGTCATCCTTTCGTTTCTTCTTATCCTTATTCATCAGAAATACACAGCCGGAAATCAATAATGTGACAACAAACAAAACAATGATAATTGCGCTTGCTTTATGGCTTGAGCTCTTCGTCGTCTCAAACAGATACATCTGTGATGTAGGAAAATAATTTCCCGCCAAAGTATTGATAATCGTAAAATCTCCGAATACGATTGCCATCGCCAGCATAGCAGAAACGGTAATTCCATTCATAATATTGGGAACGACGATTCGAAAGAAAGCATAAAAGCGACTGGCTCCCAGCATCTGCGCCGCTTCTATCAGCTTCGGAGCGGAAACGGCATGAAGATTATTTCTGATACCTTGATAAATGTAAGGCAGTACCACGATACTGTATGCCGATACCAGCATAAAAATTCTGTTGGAAAACGGCTCCGGCGCAGCAGAATACAGTGCGATAATACTGATTGGCAAAATCACACCTTGCAGTGCGTAGGGAATCGTGCACAATGTCTGTATGATTTTCTCAAGTCCCGGCAGATAAATAACGATGACATACATGGCAAGCAGCATAATCAGCGTTGTAATTGCAATGGGAATCAAGGAGATAACTACAGTACGCAGCATAGACATCCAAAACAATGGATCCGCAAAAAGTTCACTGTAGCCGTCTAAAGTAAAGCCTTTGGGCAATATATCCGTCCACTCTGTAAAAAGGGAGTAGATAAAGGTGATAATCAGCGGCAACATCAGCAAAAGCGCGATAACCAGCAATATGATTCGGTTCAGAATATCTTTATGTTTCATATTGCTTTCCCCCTTTTACTGTTTTCTGTATTTTATCGTTAATTACAATAGAAAGAATCAGCATCGCCATCATCACTGCCGCCAAGCTACTTCCAAAGTGCGGCTGTTGAACGATGTCTCCTACAAACTGCTCTGAAATTCTAATCGGAAGGATGGACGCATTATTTGAAAGTAATGCATAAGCCGTTCCGTAGGCAGAAACTGCATTGGCAAACAAAACAGAAAAGGTTCCCAGCAGACTTGGAAGCATAACGGGGATTCCTACTTTCAACCAGAAAACAAGATTGCTGCCGCCCATCAGATTGACAGACTCTTTCCATTCCCGCTTAATTCCATCAAAAGCCGGAATTGTGAGAAGAATTGCCAGCGGAATCTGAAAGTATATATAAGTGCTCAGCAGTCCCCAGATAGAATAAAGAGGAAATTCTGCCAGAAAACCAATGCCGAATTTCGTTCCAATTGCAGTAAACACGCCCGAATGACCAAATAAAATAATAAATGAAAATGCCAGTGGGACACCGGAAAAGTCCGATACCATGTTCAACAGGCTGAGAAAAGCCGCTTTCAGCCTTCCCTTCCCGCCCAGATTATGTAATGCCTGTCCTCCAACAAAAGCCACAACAAGTCCCACAACCGTTGACACCAAGGATACCATCAAACTATTCATAATGGCAGTTCGATATAAAGGCTTTGAAAAGACTGACACGTAGTGCTGCAGTGTAAAGCCTATTGTTTCGTTCTCTGGAATAAAGCTCTGTAATATAAGCGATAAGATAGGAAAAATCTCAAACAATCCCACCAGAATCAAAAATGGAAGAAGCGCCAGAAAATACATTTTCTTTCCTATTCTATTCATGTTATTCAGCCTCCGGTTCCAAAATCTCTTGTTTGCAGTCATATTCAATCTCGACAGCGAGGTGAATATGACTGCGTTAGGCTTCTACTTCACATAAGCCATAACTTCTTCCTGCCAACGCATACCGATGGTTTCCAGCGTCTTTGACCAGGCATTTTCATCTTCAATCTGATAAATTTGTGTATCATTATTAATTTCAGCCAGATATCCCTGATATTCTTTCGGAATTTCAATATCACGCACCGGTCTGGCATGACCTTTTACGAAGTTCAGCTGTCCCTCATCACTGAGGATGTATTCGCGAGCCAAGGCTGCGGCATAAGGACGCTGTGTATAGGCATTGATAATTGTACTGTATCCCGCCTGAACAGAACATTCTCTTGGCACTACCACTTCAAAGTCCGCATTAGGATTGTTTTTTTCAAGAGCATCTTTATAACCCATGCCTACAAAATCCCAGACAAATGCAACACCGATTTCGCCTTTTTCAACAGGAGAAAAGTTCGCTTCTCCCTGATATAATCTTCCCTGCTCCGCAAGCTTTTTGAAAAATGCCAGCGCCGGATCGATATTGCTTTCATCGCCACCCAGGGCTCTTGCAACAGCAAGAATCGTACACTGCTCTTTTGTACCCTTTGCAACGTCGCCCACAGATACGATGTAATCTCCCTCCAAAAGGTCTGCAAAGGATTTGGGAGCATTTGGAACCAGATTTTTATTAATAAGCATAGCGATGGTACCTGTATAGCCTACAATCCAGTCTCCGTCGTCGTCTTTAGCCCAGTCCGGAATGGAATCCCAGTAACTGGTCTTGTATTTTAGAGTAAGACCTTTTTCTTCCGCCAGTCTCGCATAAGAAACTCCCACATCACCAAGATCTTTCGTTGCATTCTTTTTCTCTGCCTGAAAAATAGAAAGCTGCTCTGCAGAAGAAACATCTATATCCGTATGCTTAAGTCCATACTGCTGATTCAGCACTGTCCAGGTATCACCCCAATTTGCCCAGTCATTGGGCATACCGACAGAATTTACGGTACCGTCTTCTTTTGCTTTTTTTACAATTTCATCGGCTGACATGCTGTTTAAATCAATTGTTTCATTTGCATTGCTGTCTGATGTATCCCCACATCCTGCCATCGTGGATAATACCATAGCAACCATCATAAGCAATGCCGTAATCTTCAAAAATTTCTTCTTCATACTTACCTCCAAACGCACAAGGTCAAATCCACATATGCCTTGAAAAATCAATAGCAAATGAAATATTTTGTATTTCCCCGCATGAATTATTTTTTCAAGTATATCATAAAAAAATAATCTCCTCAATCCATTTTATCCTATTGATTTTTCAAAACACACAGTTTGCGTGATTTAAATTCAGACAGCCAAAATACAATGATAAGTATTCAGGCTGCCTGAAATAAGTTATTACTAATTGTTTTAGGCTTTAGCCCTACATATTATGCTATTTCATTTCTTTGAATTTTCTTAATGCGACGATTCAATACTGTGGATACTGCCACGCCTACGACAGCCCATACGATCATGCAGCCAAATACAACTTTGTAACCCGTCATTCCCGGATAAGTATCAAGAAGTTTGCCGTACATAACGTATGCAAAGGTGGATGGCAGGTAAATCACCAGAGAACCCAATGACATAGCAGCGCCTGTAATGTCAACAGGAACTTTAATTTCGTCCATCGGTGCAAAGAATACACTTCTCATGGAGAATATGATAGTTCCAAAGCCTAATGTAAATACTGCGCCAAGGAGCCAGTTTCCTTCCTGTCCCAGTTCATCGTGTGGCAACATCAGAAATACAGCCATTGCTGCAATACTTACCACGAAAGCTCCTCGAATATGCTTTGTGGCTGATTTCCATACTTTGTCGGCTAATAAACCTCCAGCCGGACCACCTATCATCTTCAGCCCGTACTGGTTGATAATGCCGTACACACCCACTGCAGTAGCCGGCAGCAGATAGATTTCATTTAAGAACGGAATAAAGTAGGTCAGTCCGCAGTACATGGTGTAAACAACAAATCCCTGAATCGCAACCAGCCAGATATCAAAGTTCTTGACAGCCATCATAACGCCATCCATACTGGATTTGAGACGATTGACTTCTTTACCTGTCTCATCGACTTTCCTTTCATCGTTGGGAATCATAATCAGACACAGGATCCCGGTTAAGGCGATGACAACGGCCAGGAACAGATATGCGGTTCTCAACGCACCGCCATTTTCACCTGCCATCTTGAATACAGCTAATGCAGAAGATGCAACAATTACATCGACTACACCACGTCCGGCCTCTAAGAAACCGAACATTCTTCCCTGGGTCTTTTCATCACCAATCAGACGAATTGCTTTTAAGAGCGGCGGCCAGTAAATCACTTCAGCAAACAGCGCCAGCACGCCGTATGCAATCAGAAAACCATAGTAGCCCGGGAATGTTGACAGGTATATGCCAACACAGCTGATACCCAGCAGACCAAAACCTACCATGTATTTCTTGCTGAACATGTCACAAAGATAGATACCGAAAATCAGACCAATAGTCTGAACAATGCCGTATACACTCAGCGCCGCACCGATCTGTGTGTGTGATAAACCCATAAACTCCTGCATCGGCACATAGAACATATCCTTCATGGATTCGATTTTGAAGGCTACACCTCCGGAAAAAGTAAGTACGCAGAAAACTACCCATCGATTCATGGCAGCCTTTTTAATTTTACTTGCAAAGTTTGTGTCACTCATTTTTCTTTCTCCTTTATAAAATCATAAAAATATAATTGCGTTTAATCTCTGCTCCTGTTCCCCTACTTGAAGTAAATTGGATTGGTCCATGCGGTACGACCGAATTTATCTGTTGCTTCGACCCTTACATATGTTTCGTGCCCCTTCAATGCGTATTCTGCATGGGTCACTGTGTCTTCACACCATTTATCAAAAATGGTCCACCCATCGTTAATATAATTTCCGCAGATGAAGTTCACGCGATTTACCAAGGAAGTATCAATCCATACTTTTCCGTCTTTTACGCCCCAGTCGTAAATTTCAGGTCCGGATGACGAGTAGTAATTGCCGTCAATGAAGTTCCGGATGATGCTGTCATGGGTAAGCTCCGGCGCATTGACACAGATCCATCCGCCGCAGGAGTCCTCAAAAATACCTTCATTGTGATTGTCATCACTGGCAAAAGCATTGATTCTCCTGCCCATGCGAAGCATTCTGTCCCAGCTGCTTGTATCAAATCCGGTGTTTGATTCCCATACGGTGTTGAAATTAAAGATTTCCAGTGCGCTGATGCCTTCTGTATGAATAAACTCTTCTTCTGTTACTCTGCTCCAGCCCGGGTGATTGTAGGTTGTTACACATCCGTGTCTCATCAGCATATCTGCAACCTGCTGCGCAGACCCCTGTCCGTTCCATTCACCATATAACTGCATCGGTGGAATTTCCTGAAGGTGCTTGTAAACACCTTCAGGCGCAGTTTCCTGCATTTCCTTTGTTCCAAGGAGACCAAGCAGGTGGTGAACCTTGTAACGGTCAGCGGAGCCTTCTTTGGTAAATAAGTTAACACTGGCTTCTGTTGCCGGAATCGTGATAAAATCTTCCGTATCAAATTCTGCTCTGAAGTCAGTAAAAATATCGTGATCGGAAAGAGCCAGAAAACTGAATCCGTTATCCTTATATTTTTTTACTGCTTCCGCCGGTTCCAGCATTCCGTCAGAAACGGTGGAATGGCTGTGAAGATTTCCTTTGTACCAGTTTTTGTATTTTTTGAATCCGTTGTAGTCTTCCATTTTATATTACCTCTATTTTCTGTCCCATATTCCGCGCGATGGCTTTTCTGTAAATATACAGTGCGGAGTTGATATCCTGAACGGAGATACCTGTTGCATCGAAAATTGTAATTTCGTCTTCGCAGGTTCTGCCTTCTTTTTCTCCAAGAAGAATTTCGCCGATTTCCGCAATGTCATCTGCTGTTACAATGCCGGCTTTTGTCGGATGCTGGGTATCGCCTCTCTTCATGCACTCAACTTTGCAGTCGTTGACAACTTTTGCGCCGCGGAACAGTTCTGCATCCAGCTCCTGCTTGCCTTCCATATCGCAGCCGATTGCGTTGATGTGTGTTCCCGGCTTTACCCATTCCTTCATAACCAGCGGCTGTCTGCTTGCTGTAACCGTTACAATAATGTCTGCGTCAGCAACTGCATCCTTTGCATTTTCAAAGCCTTCAAACTTGATTTCCGGCATCATAGCGGACATATCTTCGATGTATGTTTCTACACCTTCAATGCCGTATACATTAACTTCTTCGATATCAAAGAATCTAACAAGGCTTCTCAGCTGCATTCTTGCCTGTGCGCCGGTACCGATAATGGCAACCTTCTTTGAATCCTTTCTTGCCAAGCAGAGTGCGCCTATGGTGCCTGCGGCAGCTGTACGGTATGCAGTGATCTGTGTTCCGTCCATAATGCAGACAGGAATACCGTTTTCTCCATCATACAGACAGATCATAGCAATTGCAGAAGGCAGATTATATTTCTTCGGATTGTCCCAGAAACCGCCAGCCATTTTAATTCCAATAATTTCTTCCTGCTGTGAATATCCACTCTTGAAGTCTACTTCTCCTCCATTGGAGGTTTCAATGGATACGATTGGCGGCAAGACAACCTTTCCCTGGTTAAAAGCTTTGTATCCCTCTTTTACTGCTTCTACGATATCTTCGATGGAAAGCAGCTCATTTACTTCTCTGCCGTTTAAAAGTAATGTGCTCATTTGACTTCTTCTCCTCTCGCTTCTTTCTTTATAAGTATTTTTCTAAAATATCTTTGATTGTGGACATATCTGCATTGCTTCCTGTCAGAAGAATGCCGACTTTCTTGCCCTTTACATCAAGCTTTCCCTCCAGCAGTGCGGAGATCCCCACAACACCGGAGCCTTCAACAATCTGATGATGTTTATCCAGCATATAGTAGATACCCTCTGCAATAGATTCTTCGCCGACCGCAATCATCTCATCTACGACGGCGTTGAATCCTTCAATCATTTCTTTGTCGATGATTTCTCCGGTCAGACCGTCTGCCAGGGAATCACCGATAGGGCATTTTACATATTTCTTCTGCCAGAAAGCTTCACACCATGGTTTCGATGTTTCCGGCTGGATTCCGACTACCTTTGTATTCGGATTCATTGCCTTTACTGCAGTACCGATACCGGTCATCAGCCCGCCGCCGCCGACAGGAATCATGATGATATCCAGATCCGGATGTTCTTCCATCATGTCTACACCCAGAGTTCCCTGTCCTGCCATGGTATCCGGGTCATCAAATGCGTGTACAAAAGTTCTTCCTGTTTCCTTTTCCACATCGTGAGCAAGTGCTTCACATGCGTCAAAATCTTTTCCTGCTACCATCACCTCTACGCCGTAACGTTTTGTGTTGTCGATTTTAGTCTGCGGCGCATTTTCAGGGATGCAGATTAAAGCGTTTACACCCTTGTCTCTTGCAACATAGCCTACACCCTGCGCATGGTTCCCTGCCGAGGCTGTGATAATTCCTTTTTCCAGTTCTTCCTCTGTTAAAAGAGAAATCTTGTTCAGAGCGCCTCTAATCTTAAAGGAACCGCCAATCTGCAGGGATTCCATTTTTAAGTAAATTTCTGCGCCCAGTTTTTCAGATAATACAGGGGAGTATTCAAAAGGAGTTTTTTTAATTACTCCGTCTACTCGTTTCTTGGCTTCTAAAATCTCGCTGAACGTTATTCTTCTCATTTAATCCTCCTAATTTTCAGTCTTATTGCCCTTGGCTTGTTTTCATTTTTTCTACATGTTATAATAAATATAACTGAAATTTTTTTAATTATAACGTCTGAAAATTCAGTTGTCTTCATCCAAAAAAAATTTGCTAACCCAACCATAAATTTTATCCACTGATGTCAGCAGTTTTATTGCACCTATCAAAGGATTGAATTTTACAAAATAGGGAATTTTATAGTTTTCAAAGGCAACCAAAAAAAAAATCTCTAACCCAACCATAAATCAAAGGAGGCTACCATGTTCAATAATTGGAAACCGCAAAAAAACAGTACAGTTCCTGTTTATATACAAATTCGAGAATTCCTTCGCGAGCAGATTTACTGCGGCAAACTACCTATCGGAGAAAAACTTCCCCCTCAGCGCCAACTGGCAGAAATATTTAGCGTCAACCGAAGCACTATCGTTGCTGCACTGGATGATCTTCTGGCTGACGACCTTTTAGAAGGGAAAGGTAAATCAGGCACCATAATAAAAAACAATAATCAAACTATCAATGCCCCGGCTCCCCCGGACTGGATTTCTTATATCCAATCCGGAAACTATCAGGCTAACAAGCGGCTTGTTCAGGAAATCAATTTCTACGAACACAAAAAGGGTATCCTGTGTATCAGTCGTCCTGAAATTGCCCCCGAACTTTTTTCTAAAGATATCCTGCATGCCGTTTCCGAAAGCTGTCTTGTTAATGTTGAAGGCATGGGTTATGAGCATCAAAACGGACTGCTTTCTCTTAGAAAAGAACTCTGTAAATATCTGGCTAAATCAGGAATTCATGTAGTGCCATCTCAGATTCTCATTGTATCCGGAGCAATACAGGCAATCTACTTAATCGCAGAAAGTCTTCTAAGAAGAGGCTCTACGATTCTCACCGAAAATCCATCCTGGATTTACTTTGTCAATATTTTTCAGTCTGCCGGGATGCGCCTGCACGGTGTCCCCATTGGCGCGCAGGGACTAAAGCTTGATGTTCTGGAAAAAATGCACAGTCAGACCGGAGCGTCCATTTTATATACAATTCCAAATATGCATAATCCTACTGGTACAACCATGCCGGAACAGAAAAAGAAGGATTTAATTGCACTTTGTCAAAAAAGAAAACTGCCTATTATGGAGGATGATGCCTATCGGGAACTCTATTTCAGTGATACTGCGCCAAAACCACTAAAAGCCTACGATAAAACGGATCAGGTGTTATATATGGGCACTGCATCAAAGGTTCTTTTTCCGGGTCTTCGCCTGGGCTGGCTGGTCGGACCAAAGCCGGTTATCGATCACCTGGCAGATATCAAAACGCAGATTGATACCGGTACAAGTACGCTGTCTCAGTATGCAATTCTTCATTTGTTGAAAAACGGTCTGTATGAAGAACATATGAATCACCTTCGCATCGAAATGAAAAAGCGCAGAGATTATACTCTGCAGCTTTTAAATAAGTATTTTAAGAAAATTGCACGCTGGGAAATTCCACAAGGAGGAATTTATATCTGGCTTCATATAATAAAACCTTTATCCATGACTAAGCTGTTTCACCGCTGCATTGAAAACGGAGTTCTCTTTAATCCTGAGTCCGTATACTCATCGCAGGGCGGAAATCACATTCGAATTTCCTATTCACAGCTTTCTCAGGCAGAAATGGAGCAAGCATTGATCATTCTTGCGCATACTATTGAAGAACTTTAATAAGAAGTAAACTTAAATCGCGTTGATGATTTATGTAAATCAATATAATACTATGACATTATATTGATTTTATGATACACAAAAATCAACTGACATCAACGTCTCTTTCATTACCATAGTTTTTCCTGTGTTAAAATTCCAATGCTAATTCATTTCATTCCGCAGCCGCCTTATTGACACAGGCTATCGCATTTAAACTGCGGGGATAACCGATATAAGGCAGGCATTGTGAAACAACTTTAATTAAAAAATCCTTATCATTTCCCATATTCATATTTCCTTTGGAATGTGCTATAAGCTGCGGTTCACAGCCGCCCTGCGCCATAAGAAAGCAAAAAGTAATCAGTTCACGCTCTGCAAGGGTTAAACCCTTTCTGGTATAGTAATCCCCGAAGCAGTTTGCCGCCAGCCAGCGGTTGATATGCCCCGCTTTCCACGCCTCTTTCATATGTTCGCCAAAGATTTCCGCCTGTGCTTCGATTCCTCTTTCAAGTCGGTCGTCAAGGCTGGTCGTTGCCTGACCGGCAATGGGAAGTCTAATGCCGCGATCTTTGAAAATTTCATTTGTGATGTTAGGGTCATTCATCGTTTCGTTTATTACATCTATGAGTTTTGTTGCAAGCGTGATACCCAAGTTGTCCGTATCCTGCCAGCCGAGACAGGTGGTTAAGTCGCCCTGTGGGTCTGCGTCTATGAGCAATACTTTCTTGCCCTGCATTGCAAGACCGACACCGAGATTTACCGTAGTGGTTGTCTTTCCAACTCCGCCTTTTTGATTGCATATAGCAATCGTCTTACAGTTCGACACTTTGTGCGTCCTCCTTTCGTAAAATTCATAGCCATCGCAGTATGGCTATGTACTTAACCGGCTCATTTCCTAACCGGTTCGGCAATATTTGTTCTCAACACCCCTTGCCAAGCATAAAGCTCACGGGAAGTCACTAAGGAACAGACTGCTAATCTGTATCATAGGAGTTTCACCTCTGCCGGGTTCTCCGCCAGCTCCGTAGAGAAGTATCATTATCCTCCTGACTGTCATTGCCATAACAGGAGCAACCTGTTACTTATATCCGGAGTTCTCGCTGCTCTGCAAAGCAGAGGTCTCGGCGTACCGGATAAGGTGGCTAAAATCATCAGGATTAAAGTCTTAGTGAATGATTTATTCAGTTTTCAAGGAACAAGTGAAAGGCTCCGGAATTTGTCTCTCGGAATTAACCCCTTCACTCATTTGGACAAGGGGTATCAAAATGCACACCCAAAATCGTCCCTTTCTCGAAAAATATTCTGAGTTAACTTAGAGTATCAGATTTGCAGGCAGCATGGGATGTTGATTTTACAGCAGTCATATAGTATTATTTACTTTAGTGAAATAATACTATTATCTGACCTTAGGAGTGAATTATATGGATTTACATGAATCCGGAGAAATGTATCTGGAAACCTTATATATTTTATCACAGGAAAAGGACTGCGTCCGTTCACTGGATCTTGCAGAGCAGATGGGCTTCAGCAAACCGAGTGTCAGCAGAGCAGTCGGAATACTGAAGAATAACGGTTACATCTACACAGATAACGGCGGATGCCTGTATCTGACAGACAAGGGCGAGGAAATCGCTTTCAAGATTTATCAGCGCCATGTGGTTCTGATGGATATGCTTTCAAGGCTCGGCGTCAGCACTGATACGGCAGCAAAGGATGCCTGCAGAATAGAGCATGTTATAAGTGACGAGACCTTTGAAGCCATCAGGAAGCATATGCGGGACACATCGCCCGACGGCAGTTCCGAGCGCGGCTGACAAACAGGCAGCTACAGCAGCCCGGCCGGCGCGACAGCATCAGTAGCGCGGCTGACAAACAGGCAGCTACAGCAGCCCGGCCGGCGCAACAGCATCAGTAGTGCAGCCGACGTGAAACATTATTTAAGATACTTCGATGCGGCGAGAGCTGCTATTGTGCCGTCTGCGGCTGCAGTAGTAAGCTGCCGCACTTTTTTATTGCGTGCGTCTCCGGCAGCGAAGATTCCACGTGTCCTGGTTTCGCAGTTCTCATCCGTTACTATATACCCGTTCTCAAGATCGGCTACATTACTGAATATCACGTTTTGGGGTTCGTAACCGATTGCGGCAAAAACTCCCGAGACCTCAAGCCGTGATACAGTTCCGGCTTTTTTTACTTCTATGCCTGATATGCCGGGCAGCACCCCGTAATCATCAGCTGCATAAGCACTGCTGCCGCCGCCTTCACCAAGAATACGAACAATCTCCGTATTACAGAGAAGCTTCACATTATCAGACCTCTCAATCTCGCGAACAAGCTTTTCTTCTCCGTTAAACGTATCATGTTTATTGATCAGGTAAACGAGCTCTGTGAGTTTTGATAGATAAAGGGCCTCACTGAGGGCGGAATTGCCCCCACCCACAACAGCCACCCTGCGGTTTCTGTAAAAAGCTCCGTCACAGGTTGCGCAGTATGAGAGGCCGCGGCCCGCGAAGCTTTCCTCTTCAGGCAGCCCAAGCCGGCGCGGATGAGTTCCCACAGCAATAATCACCGTGTGCGCACAAACCTTCTCATCGTTATCAAGCACAATCTCCTTGAGACCGTCCTCGTTTAAGCAGATGCCGGCAGCTCTGCCCGGAATGAGGGTACACCCCAGCTTCTTCACCTGAGATGCCAGACCCTCTGCAAAATCTATTCCCGAAACATCCGATATTCCGGGGTAGTTTTCTATGCGGTCGGTAGTCGTTATGGCACCGCCCCAGCTTCCCGGCTCAATTAAAGCAACAGAACGGCCGGCCCGGGCGCCATAAATTGCCGCCGTCAGACCTGCCGTTCCGGCTCCGATTATTCCAATGTCATAAGTGACCCGAAGGTCGTTATCTCTAATCCCCATCTGATAATCCCCCATTTGTAGCCTGTTTCTCCGCGAAACCCCTTAACGCGGATAGTTTCCCTCTTTGAATGCAGTCATCATTGCCCGGGTCAGACTGATACCGTCGTCCTCAACCTTCATCTCGTTCCTGTGTAACCATTCAGCCTCTGACAGCTCATCCTCATCCAGTACAATATCATCATCGCCGTCAAGATCGCAGAAGAATCCCAGCAGCAGGTCGCTTTCGCTTCCCCATGGCTGGCTTTTGTAATACCTTATGTTTTTAACCTTCAGTCCTACCTCTTCCATTACCTCGCGCTCGACGGTCTGCTCGGCGGTTTCACCGATTTCCGTGAATCCGGCAATGAGGGCATATCTTGTGTAATCTCGTCCGCTGTACTTAGTCATCAGAATTCGGTCACCGTCTGTGACGCCTACGATTACTGCAGGTGCGATTTTCGGATAGACGCAGTTGCCGCAGTCATCACAGTGCATCATTCTCTCAACGTGACTGTGAACCAGAGGCTTTCCGCATCTTCCGCAGAACTGATTGTCTCTGTACCACTGATACAGATGATATGCTGTAGCTGCGGCAAAGGCCAGTTCTATGCTGCCGAGAGTTCTCACCTCTCTGAAGGTTTTGCGGACAAAACCCTCAGGAATCGGCTCACCCATAGCCAGAAAATATTTGTCATCGTCTATGGAAAACAGATACTGCAGCCTGCTTTCCTGAAAATCCAGTGCCATGGGAACAGAGTACTCCCCGTTTTTTTCATTTAGCGCAAATTCCGTTCCTTCAAAGCAGAACACGTAGTCGTGGTCATCCGCCTTACAGTTTCTGAACTGGTTAAGCAGCCTTTTATCTCCTAAATCCTGTATCATATCTACCTCTTGATTTCTATATTATTTTGCATCGATTTTTTTAAAATTATGTTGGAATATCATTTTCAGCATTTCGGGAATATTCCCCACCGCATCAGTCACCTTTACAAAAGGCTTTCTTGAGAAAAGCCATACCATGAATATACATGCTGCCAGTGTCAAAGCCGATGGCCCCACTCCATCTATATGCTTCAGCACACTGCTTCCATAGCCGAGAGTTACCCAAACAAAGGCATGGAAGATATATACAGGCATGGTGCGCTGACCGATATAGCTTATTTTCAGCTTGCGGTCAGGAAGAATCACCAGAAAGAAGTAAATCATCAGTCCGCCTGCCACATAAGCGAGCGCCCTTGTCAGAATGCCTTCAGCCGGTGTCTGCCCCAGATAATCATATGAGTATCTGCCGTAGTATATTCGCGTGCTGTATCCGGCCACGGCAAAGCCTGTCGTGATGGCACCGGAAACCAGAGCCGCAAGAGATATCTTCAGCGGGGTTGCCCTGCTCCTCAGCTCTTTCACCCTGTCAGAGGACAGATGCACTCCTGCCATAAAAAAAGGATAGTACACCAGGAATCTCGGAATGGAAAGGAAGTTTCCCACTCCGGCAAGACCGATTCCAAGACCCGCACCTGCCAGCAGAATCATGTGTCCGGGTATTTTCCTAATGTACGGGGCTGTCAGCTTGTAGAAGAACAAAACCATCAGAAACCACATTGCGAATTTAGGTCTCAGCAGATACAGCTTCGTCGGCTTATGAATTCCAAATGTGTAAATCAGGTAGAATACAACCTCGTATACCAGATAGGGAATCCCGATTTTCTGAATCAGCTTGCCCGCCGGTGTCTTCTTCTTTGAAAAATATCCTGAAACAAAGAGAAATGCAGGCATGTGAAATGATACGATAAACCACTTCAGCGGCATGAAAAACATATTATGCTCATATGACAGGTCTGTAAAATGACTTATTACAACCAGTACAATGAGAAATACCCTGTAATTGTCAAACAGGGCATCTCTCTTTTTATCTATTTCTAAATCCAATTCTAACCTAAAACCTCCACAACATTTTCAAGTTCCTTTACGATTTCAATCTTCTGAGGACATGCCTCCTCGCATTTTCCACATTTAATGCACTCTGCTGCAGGTCTGAAACCCTGTTCGCCAACGAGCCAGTTTGCCGTATTTTTCGCACTGGCTAAATTGTCGAACTGGTGCAGCTCGTTGATTGCCGCAAATGAACCTGAGATACCGATCCCCATCGGACAAACCTTTGCGCAGTAGTTGCATGATGTGCACGGAACGATAGGAATCTTCTTAAATTCTTCCTGTGCCCTTGCAATGACCGCTCTCTTTTCATCATCAAAACCGTTAAAATCTTTCATGGTGGCAAGATTGTCCTGCATCTGTTCTATGCTGCTCATGCCGGAAAGAACGGTAATAACATTGTCCAGGTCTGCAGCATACCTTACTGCCCAGGATGCCGGTGTGCTGTCAGGTTCGTTTTCCGCGAAAATCTGCTCAACTGACTTTGGCGGTTTTGCCAGGAGACCTCCCTTTACCGGCTCCATGATTATAACAGGAACATTGTGTTTCTTCGCAACCTCATAGCATTCTCTTGACTGGTTTACAGGATCATCCCAGTCAACATAGTTAATCTGAAGCTGCACGAATTCCATTTCAGGATGAGCTGTAAGCAGCTGGTCAAGCTCCTCTGCAGTTCCATGAGTTGACAGGCCTATATGCTTTATTTTGCCCTCCTTCTTCTTTTCTATAACCCAGTTCCACAGGTCAAAGTCATCATAGAAGTGACTTCTCGGTCCGCCGAAGTTGTGAAGCAGGTAGAAATCGAAGTATCCTGCGCCTGTTCTTTCAAGGGACACATCAAACTGCGAGATGGCATGTTCTTTGTCTTTGCAGTCAGCCCATGCGGAAAGCTTGGTTGCAAGCTGATAGCTTTCTCTTGGGTATCTGTCAACAAGTATTTTCTTTGCTGCCTCTTCACTGCCCTCATAACACCAGGCTGTATCGAAATATGTAAAGCCTGCTTCCATAAACAGGTCTACCATCTTCTTTCCCTGTTCGATGTCTATTTCATCTCCGATTTTTGGAAGTCTCATAAGACCAAAACCCAGTTTTTTTATATCCTTACCTAAAAATGACATTTCCTCGTCCTCCTTATACACTACCTGATAATTATACTATATTTTGGCAGAAAAAAACAGAAGATTAGGCCTTTTATAGCCCAATCTTCCGGATATTTTACTCTCTGTCAGTTTTGATAACTAGTCGACTGCGTAGAACACCTTGGAAACTGTTCTGTATGTGGAGGCCGATTTAGCCTTGATGCCTGTAATCTTGCACTTGTACTTCTTGCCGTATGTCAGCTCCTTGCTCAGGCGAACCTCTATGCTGTCGTTGTCCTTCTCCAGAACCCTGCCCTTGCAGATGTATGTTCCTGAAGCATTGTATACCTTAACCGTTGGATTCTTCCAGCTTACCTTTGTCTCGAAGTCAACCGACAGTTCTCTGTCCTCAGCATCGTATTCGATTTCCTCGATTTTGATGCTGTTTGCCTTAGGAACAGTGAAGTAGCCTGTTACTGATGTATATGAGTCGGCTCCTGACTTTT
The DNA here is from genome assembly GCA_051883055.1 of Emergencia sp. Classification (GTDB taxonomy): domain Bacteria; phylum Bacillota; class Clostridia; order Peptostreptococcales; family Anaerovoracaceae; genus Senimuribacter. Next base: position 66,279 of record JBJESZ010000105.1, on the reverse strand, counting down.
TGATGCCGGAAATTGTGTATTTGTACTTGCATCCGGCGGTGTAGCTAGGGCTCTTGAACTCGATGTCGTCGGAATCCTTCTTCAGTATATCAGCACTGTACACCTTGCCTGTTGAAAGCTTCTTGACAGAAACCTTTGCTTTGTAGAATTTAACCTTTCCGTAGAATTCCACGTCAACCTTACCCTTGCCCTCATATTCTGTCTTTTCGATTTTCGGGGCTGCAGACGCTGCATAAACCTCCTCTTTACCGTTCTGATTTGAATATACTGTTATACCTGTACCAACTACTGCAGCTGCCAGAACCAGGCTTAAAAATCTTTTCGCTAATTTTGCTCTTGTCATCTCAATCTCTCCTTTTCTTTTAATTTATGTGCTCATTATATACAGGAAAGATTAAAATATCATTAGAAATTTTTAATTTTAAAAATAAATCTGCTTCCTTCATCCAGGCGGCTCATGACGCTGATTTCACCGTCATGATACTGGGCAATTTCTCTGACCATGAACAGTCCCAGACCGCTGCCCTTATCGCTGCGTGAGCTGTCGGCCTGATACAGCCGATTGAATATCTTCGGCAGATCATTTTCGGAAATACCTATTCCGTCATCTTCGACTGTAAGGACAGCCTGACCGTTTTTCTCAGAAAGCCCCACATAAATGTGACCATCCTGCCTGCCATATTTGTATGCGTTGCCTATCAGATTGACAATCAGACGTGAAAGCAGTTCACGGTTTCCGTTGACATATACATCCTGTGCTATGTCGCTCTGAAGGCAGATACACTTTTCTCCTATCAGAGCCATGTCCTCACTTATGGATTCAGCCAGCTCGGACAGATTCAGTTTTTCCTTTGTATAGACGGAGTTTTCGCGGCCGAGTCTTGCGAAGGTGAGCATGTCGTTTACGAGCTTTGACATCTTGCCCGCCTGACGCCTTACAGCCTCCAGGGCGGAGATGTAGTCTTCTTCCGCTGCGCCGTTTTCCAGTGCAAACTCACTCTGTGCCATGATTACCGAAATAGGGGTTCTCAGCTCATGGGAAACGTCCGAAGTAAACTGCTGCTCATTCTCAAAGGCTTCATCCAGCCGCTCCACCATCTGGTTAAATGAATCTGCCAGCTGATGGATTTCGTCCTTTCCGGCTCCTATGTCCAGGCGCTGCTTCAGATCATTTCCCCGGCTTATCCGGGATGCAGCCTCAGTGATACGGCTGATCGGGTTGAGCATGCGGCCTGCAGCGATGTTTCCTCCAAAAATGGCAACCAGAAGAATGAGAAACATTATAGCCATTGTAGCTTTTGCTATGCTGGTTATTTCTCCCGCATTCTGCTCATCTGAAATCACGCCCCGTATCCAGACGTCCTCCACACCCCGGTTTTTGACTTTGCGGTCAAAAACGTAGTAACGGGTGCCGTCAACGTCAATCTTATGAATCTCTTTATTCTCAAAGGCCAGATTATTCGTTTCTGCGGCTGTAGGATCTTCCCCGTAGATGATTTCGCTTTTACCATTGCCCCTGTCGTACACCGCACAGGATACACCGTTTACGTTTGACAGAAAATCATCGTCGATTTCAAGCCATCCGTCTCTGTATTTCATATAGTAGTCTGCGTCATAATCCTGCTCGTCGTAAATTATTTCCGGATGAAACTCTACCTCATCCATATTTTCCTCAACAGCCTTCTGCAGCACATTCAGAGTCGTCTTCTCAATCACCTGTCTGCTGACTGTCATAAATGAAATAAACGACAGGGTGACGACCGCAATCAGCGATATAGAGAACCACAGGGTTATCTTTGTTCTTATTGTCCGGTTTTTCATTGGTCTTCACCGTCTCTTATCATATAGCCTCTGCCCCTTACCGTCTGAATGAGTTTTTTATCAAAACCCTCATCCACCTTTTTCCTCAGATATCTGATATATACGTCCACTACATTGGTTCCTCCCTCATAGTCGAAGTTCCATATGTGGTCTTCAATCTTTTCTCTGGACAGAACTCTCCCCTTGTTCAGCATCAGGTACTCCAGCAAAGCGAACTCCTTGGCAGACAGCTTGATTTCCTTACCGCCTCTTTTTACCTGATGGGACTCACAGTTAAGTTCCAGATTATCTATGGTAATCGTGTTCCCTGTGTTTCCGTATAGATTCCTGGTCATGGCTCTGATCCTTGCGGACAGTTCTTTCAGGGAAAAAGGCTTTACAAGGTAATCGTTGGCACCGCTGTCAAGTCCCTTAACTCTGTCTTCTACTGAATCTCTCGCCGTCAGAAAAAGCACAGGAGTTGTCTTTCCCCTGTCTCTTATGGACTTAAGTACCTGGAATCCATCTGCCTTTGGCAGCATAATGTCCAGCACCACTCCGTCAAAGTCAGTGTATGACAGAATGTCTACCGCTTCTTCTCCATCAAAGCACACATCCACGCTGTACCCGTCTGCAGAAAGCTGCTTTCTGATTATTTCGTTCAGGTCTTTCTCGTCTTCCACTACAAGAATCCTCATGTGCTAATCCCCCCTAATATGTTTTTTGTCCTTGTCCTTATTATACTATACATGTGCAGGCAGGGAAAGTATATGTCTAGCCGTGCCCGAATTGACCAGTTTTGTGGTCCAAAAGTGAGCGATTTGCCCGAGTCAGTCCATTTTTTATTGCAAACAGGCGTGGGGCATTTTTGTAGCATAAATTTTATATAGGAAAAATAATAAAAATTCTATTATCCAAATATTTATTCCCAAGATAATCGATTTCAGAGTATGTAGCATATCAACGCAGGTTAATCGGCTTGCATAAATTTATATTTAACCCAGTATTTCCCATTTGGCACTATGTGATATGCTTTGTATGTATTCCACAGTAAATTTCAGTTCCAATTATGCGGCCGTTCAGATGTAAAGCAATACCGATTCAGGCAAATCGCGGCTGAATTGGCAATAAAAATCTCTGAATCAGGCAAATGAATAAAATCCTAACAATATACACCATCAAGCTATACTTAGAGCTATGCTTCCAAAGTGCGAAAAAATCGGCCTCTCGATAGAATCAGGAAGCCGATTTATCACGAAGCCGATTTATGTAAAAGACTATTTCTTTTCAGGTACGATAAAGATGTAAACCAGTGAGCTTACCAGCAGCAGAATCGGATAGAAAAGCAGCGGAATAATCTGGAAAGCTGTCATGCTTAGGCCCGCTTCTGCAGCGGCTGCGAGGGCAACCAGCATCTGCGCGCCGTAAGGAATTATTCCCTGCATAACGCATGAGAAGGTATCCAGCAATGATGCTGTCTTCTTAGGATTGATATCGTATCCTTCTGCCATTTCCTTTGCAATCGGATTTGTCATTACGATTGCAACCGTATTGTTTGCAGTTGCGATATCAATGACAGCAACCAGAAGACCGATACCCAGCTGTCCGCCTTTCTTGCTCTTGAACATCTTCTTCGCCATTGCAAGAAGATAGTTAAATCCTCCATATTCACTTACCAGTGCACCCATTGCTGATACCAGGATTGCAACCATTGCAGTCTCAAACATTCCTGATGCACCTGAACCCATGGATGCAAGCAGATCACTTGCAGTAGTAGCACCTGTTGCAAGCATGATAACTGAACCTGATACAATACCTATAAGCAGAACAACAAAAACGTTGATTCCGATAATAGCGCAGATAAGAACAAGCACGTAAGGAATGATGTGAATCAGGCTGTAGTCATTTGAAATGGTTCCTGATATTTCTGTTCTCATTGAAATTACCAGAATCAGAATAAGAGTAACTATTGCTGCAGGCAGTGCGATTTTGAAGTTTTCTCTGAACTTGTCCTTCATCTGTACTCCCTGACCGTTACATGCCGCAATAGTTGTGTCAGAGATGAATGAAAGATTGTCTCCGAACATTGCTCCGCCCATTACCGATGCTACACACAGAGGTGCAGAGAAGCCTGATGCCGAAGCAACCGCAAGCGCAATAGGCGTAATCAGAGTAATGGTTCCTACTGAGGTTCCCATCGCCAGTGATACAAAGCATGCTGCCACGAACAGAACTGCAACGGCATACTGTGCAGGTATGATTGAAAGCATGAAATATGCTACGCTCTCAGCTGAATCGCGTCCAACAACTCCGACAAAAATACCTGCTGTCATGAAGATCAGAAGCATTGTTATGATAAGCTTATCACCCGCTCCTCTTCCCATCAGCTCCAGCTTTTTGTCGAAGGAAACCGCTTTGTTCTGGAAGCAGGCAACCATGATGGCAACCATAAAGATTACAACGATAGGAATGTTGTAGAACCCCATGCCTACCTTAAGTACGTATTCGAAGATGATTCCGAGTCCGAGATACAGAACAAGGAACACTCCTATAGGCAGTAACGCCTTCCCGTTTTCTTTTTTCATTGTGTCACTCCTTAAATAATTGCAAATTTAACAAGACACATTATATCGTAAAAGGCGGCTTTCTTCAACCAAAAGCCGCCTTTAAATCTTTCCTTATTTCACGCCTGTTATTTCCCGCTGCTGCACCTGTTAACAAGCTCAGCAAAATCTTCTATAAAATACCCCGGTCCGCTGTACTCCGGATCAACCTTTTTGAAAATACATGTAGGCACTTCTCTAAGTGCTAAATTCTTTGCAATGCACTTTGTACAGCCCTGATCATGATTCCTTGGATGATTCGGACAATTCAGATCTGTACATGTGCAGAATGGTACGTTCTGTGAATTCATATTCATCTCCATTTCTTTCTAATGCATAAGCAGAAGTCTGCTGCAGGATACTGTGAGAATGTCGATGACGAACAGTGCAAACAGTATCAGGAGCATATTTCTAACATTCTTTGCCTCTGCCTCATATACAATTCTGTGGAATACGGGTCTGGCAGCGTACTGCAGCATCACTCCTGCAGCACCGAAAACCAGTACGGATCTAAAGCATACGTAGCCTCCGATGTTGAGCCAGTTCCATATTTCAACGTTATAGTCCCAGAGGCGCAACCCTCCGGCGTAATGAAAAAGTATGTACCCGGTCACAAATTCCAGAATTCCCGATATGACCGCGGCTACGGCAAATACTGCCAAAGGCCTGGATTTCACCTTTTCCGTTGTCAGAAGAATGAAGACAGAACCAAAACCATATATTGGAATCCACGGTCCCATGGTGGTTCCCCTCTTCATAAAATACCCCAGATCAATTCTATAGAAGAGCACCTCATAAATAAATCCTACTACTCCGCCAAACAGGAATATAAGCATTATGAAATAAATCACATTCCTGTCCTTAATCCTTTCTACCGCCTTGTTCATAAGTCAGCCCCCCCTGAATAATAATCGACAGAGAATTGACTAGGCAATTACAGCTTTGATGGCCTCAAGAAGCTCGTCATATTCCTCATATGCCGGAATGTCAGGGTAGTCGGCTTTGATCTGTTCTGTTGACTTGAACAGGAAGCCTGCCTTGCTGGCCTGAATCATACCCAGATCGTTGAAGCTGTCGCCGCTTGCGATAGTGTCGTATCCCATGCTCTGAAGTGCCTTGACAGTAGTGTACTTGGACTTCTCGCATCTCATCCTGTAATCTGTGATTGTGCCGTCTTCAGCTACAACAAGCTGGTTGCAGAAGATAGTAGGATAACCCAGCTTCTTCATAAGCGGTGCTGCAAACTGTTCGAAGGTATCGCTTATAATTACTACCTGCACCTGGCTGCGAAGCTCGTCCAGAAATTCCTTCGCGCCCGGCATAGGATCAAGAGTATCGATTGTCTCCTGAATTTCCTTCAGACCCAGACCGTGCTCCTTTAAAATATCCAGTCTGTATTTCATCAGTTTATCGTAGTCAGGCTCGTCTCTGGTTGTTTTTTTCAGCTCAGGAATGCCTGTTGCCTCAGCAAACGCAATCCAGATTTCCGGTACCAGAACGCCTTCTAAATCAAAACAAACAATATTCATAATCAGTTCCTCCTCAGTTTAATTACTACCATTATACACTCTCAGCAGTAATTGTCCAAAGAGTTTTCAAAAAATATGCCTGTTTATTTTCCGATGTTTAAGCGGACATCAGCTGCATCTGCTACAGCCGAGGAGTGAGTGACGATTATAACGCACTTACCCTGCCTTGCAAGGTTCTTCAATATATCTATAATTTCAGCCTGTGTCTCCTCATCCAGGTTTCCCGTCGGTTCGTCGGCCAGTATTATATCAGGGTTGTAGGAGATGGCTCTGGCAATTGCAACTCTCTGCTGCTGACCGCCGGAAAGCTTGAGCACTCTCCTGTCCGCCTCCTCTCTGGTGATTCCGACCTTATCCAGATATTCGTATGCGAGCCCCCTGACTGCCTTTCTCCTCGCGCTCCCCTTCAGACTCCTATCCGGCCTGACGCCTGATATTTCCATAGACAGTTCCACGTTTTCCACAGCAGTGAGTTTTGTCAGAAGGTTGAAGCTCTGAAAAATGACCCCTATGTCTCTGCTCCTGTACACCGCCTTGTCCTTTTGGCTAAGATTCTCACCATTCACCAGAATTCTCCCGCTCTTTGGTTCCGCCAGACCTGAGATTAGAGAAAGAAGTGTAGTTTTCCCCGCGCCGGATTTACCCGTTATGGCAGTAATCTTACCGGACTCAAAGGAACAGTTCATATCTTTTAGTACAACCTTTTTTTCATATGCAAACGTTAAATTATCAAGTTCCAGTGTTTTCATCCAGAATCTACCTCCTTAATCCCTGTTGGACAGAATTTCCAGCGGTTCGTACCTTAAAATAGCAATAACGGAAACCATTCCTGACAAAAGAGCCAGTAGTACGCAGGAAAGCAGCAGTTCAATCAGCACCTTCGGATTTACGGCATTAGAAACCTCTGAAATGTACTGTCTCATCTGTCCTCCCCGCACATCAGCAGAAGGCATAGCCTTACCCGTTTCCTCGCCCTGATTATCTGCAGAGTTAACCTCGGAAGGAGTTTCAGCTGCAGGCGCAGATGACGGCTTCTGGTTGAAGTCTCGTCCGAAGGCTGCACCCATATCGCTCTGCTGCGAGTCAATCTGAGATTCCAGCAGTGTGTTCGTTACCGGAACTGACACTGCAGCTCCCACACCGCCTCCAATAACTGTACAAGCAAGCGTGATTATTAGTATTTCAGTAAGAAACAGCTGCGCAACCTTTCTCTTTTTCATTCCTATTGCAGCGAGCACGCCAATTTCATATTTACGTTCTCTCGTTGCGAAAATATTCATAATTATGAGAATCAGCGCTCCGATTACAAGTACTACAATCAGAAAATAGCCTGCGAATTTTGCCAGATTTTCCAGCGGCTGTGCGCTTTGTTCGTACTGGCTGATGTCACTGGAGCTGACCGTATACCCCTCCGGCAGTCCCAAATCCGCAACCTCATTCTGAAATGCCTCATAAGCCTCCACAGTGCCGAGAACGTAGGTGCCGTTCAGACTTCCGCTGAAATCATCAGAGTCTTCTGTAATAGTGCTCAGAGCTGCATAGCTTGTATAAATGCAGTTTGCAGGATCGGTGAAACCGCCCATTTTTCCGAAACCCATGCCTCCGCCCATGGATGATGCCTGTGCCGATGCCTGACTGTTGTTGTATATTCCCGTTATCTTCAAGGTGACTGTAGAGTCTTCATTTTCAGTGCTTGCCAGCTTAATCCTGTCTCCCACTTCCAGGTTGTTATATGCGGCAAGTTCGTCCGAAATAACACATACCTTTTCTGTCGTGTTTTCCTCAAACATCTGCCCACTCGTTATCGTGCAGCTTCCGTCGACAAATTCTGTCATGGCCGTATCTGATGAATAGCCTGTAACGGTAAAATCACCTGAGTTCATGCCCATGCCTTTACCCATACTCTTATAGTCCGGCAAACCGGCACTTCCCGATTCATCATCAGCACCCGATTCCCCGTCAGAGGATGTGCTGTATGCCTCAAGGTCACCTGCTGCATCAGCAGATACGGAAAGGGTGTAATAGAAGTCCTGCACGCTTTCTGCCGCCGCATAGGTCTGCATCTCCTCAAGAGTCAGACCGGCATTCATCGCCTCTTTCAGTTTGCTTTTATCAAAACTCCCAGGTTCTCCTCCCTGTGCCTTCTCCATGGCAGCTCCTCTGTCCGGCGATATCTGTGCTGTAATTGTAAGCTTTGACAGAGCATCGTCCTTCGAGTCTGCCGCCGACTGTCTGATGCAGAGAGATATACAAAGTGCAAATGAAATAATGATAACGATTATACCGATTAACGTGCTTCTGCCCTTTGTCCTCATTATGTTTCTCCATGCATATTTTGGTATCTGCATTTAACTTTTCCTCCTTTTCCATATAGTTACAAATTTTTCCGTTTGTTTACTTATAGATTAGCAGAAGCTTTTGAACTGAATATGAATAGATTATGGATTTTTATTTCAAAAAAACCTCACAGAATTTCCCCAAAAAACAGAAAACCGACAGATAATCACTTCTGCCGGTTATTGAAATTCCCCTATTCTTGCCGTGTACTCGTCAGTTCTGTAATCCCATACATCACTTCTCTCATAGTAGTTGTCCCATGTTGTTACAGCGATGGCGGAAAGGCCTTTTTCCTTCTTTCCAAAGGTATCGAATTTACACTCCATATAGATAACATATGTCTCATCAGAGGTGCTCAGCACCCAGCTCTCACCGTAGTAAACATCATCGTCACGAGTGTATTTCTTTTCTGAGTCGCCTGTAAATGCACCGCCCATGCTTCTCACCTTTCTATATTTGCAGTTTTCCCAGTCTGCAAATTCAGCGAAGTACGCAGCTGCCTGCACCGTTTCCTCATCGATTTCTCCATATGTTTCCTCAAACAGAGCCTGCAGATTTCCATCGTTTTGCTTTAATGTATCAAATACATCGGTGGCAGTTTCTGCAGAGCATATCTGCATATTATACAGATCCGCCTTTCCACTGAAGCTGTTCAGCCGATGGTTAAATGAACATATGTAACCCAGAACCACCATAAGAACTATAATCAGCAGAAGCAGCACTGTTCCGAATCCTTTTCTTGTCTTTGCGTGTTTCATATTTATTTAAGCACTCCATATCCTAAAATACTTTTACTGTCTAGAGGGTATCCCTTTCTGCGGCACTTATCTCTTGAATTGCCTTCCACCGTAAATACGTAATCCCCGGTGCATCCGGATACGATTCCCACATGATCTGCTACTCCGCTGCAGTCCCAGTCGAAAAAGATTATATCTCCTGCCTCAGGAGTCTCACCCGCTTTCCTCCACTGATCATTGCTCTCGAACCATGCTGCTCCTGACGGAACGTAGCAGAAAGGTTCCATTTCGTTTTTGTATTCGTCTGCGTTCTCATTCACACACCATGATACAAAGCAGGCGCACCAGTCTACGCGACTGTCAAAGCCATACCAGCTCCAGTACTTTTCGCCATATTCTGTCCCCAGCTCATCTGCTGCAGTCTTCACCAGAGGCACACTTTCGTCAATGGGAACATTGTATATGAATTTATCGAATTTTTTCATGCCGATTACACATCCTGCAGCAAAAGCAGCCACTATGCATATTAATATTACACATACAGATGCTGTCGATTTTTTTCTGTCTGCACTCAATTTCCTGCTCCTTAACTATAATTAATTCCTATACACTACATAGCCTATCAGATTTTCTTGAACGAAATATGATGAAATTATGAAAATTACTTTCATTAAAAGAAGGGTGCATCATGGAGACGGTAACCCCCTGCACACCCTCGATTATTACACCAGACCGCTTTCTCCGGTTTCATAGTCAATCCATACTCCCGGCTGAACGTTAAAGCAGTATACACAGATGCATATACCCTCGCCGCTGTCTTCTACAGAATAGGCCTCCATCAAAACTCCGCTTGCCACAAGATTATCTCCCTCGAAAACCGGTGTAACCCTGTAAAGTACATGATTTCCCGTTTCTCTCACGTAGTCGAGCACCTTTTCTTCCGTAGGGAGCATTCCCTCCACGTTCATATACCGGGTACCTGTTATCAGGTTACGTCTGTTAGCGTTTTCTCCGGCAAGGCACCAGGCAATAAGATGGCACCGATTGTACAGATATCTCTCCGGTATAACCTCCGGATAACTGGCTGTATGCCATCCGGTAGGCTTAACCGAACCGATCGGCTGCCTCTCGTCCGTAGGCATAAGCTCCGGTGAAATGTTTGCGAAAGCCACTCCGCAGCGGCCCATGCTGTCCAGCCTGCTGTATTTTTCGAAGCTTCCCAATTCCAGGTCTGATTCATCAAAAAAAGGTATGTTGTCGTTTATCTCCACATAAGGCTCGCCCTCATACCGGGGCAGCCCCTCCGAAATATCAAAGCTGACTGCCTCTCCGCTTCCCAGCTCCACAGGACCATTGAAATCAAAAGCGTCCAGCGCATCAGGACCGAATACGGCAGATACAGCTATTACAAAAACTATGGCAATTATGCCTGAAATCTTATTTTTCTTCATAATATTTTACCCCTCGACATATTATACATTATCTGACCTTTCAAGTCACGGAAAAAGTTCCTTCCTTTTATTGTCTCTTTATTGCTTTATTTATTGGAAATATTCGAATTTATGATATAATGAGGTGACTGCCCCGGCAGAAAATTAACAGAAGGGACTTACGTACTCACGTAAGAATGATATGATTATGAAAGACGTTAGAGAACTTGAGCCAAAGGCTTTATTCGGCTTTTTTGCAGATATAAGCCGGATTCCAAGAGGCTCCTACAACACTAAGATGATAAGTGATTTTCTTGTGGACTTTGCAGTGAAGAGAAACCTGAAATACGTTCAGGATGAGCTTAACAATGTAATCATCTACAAGGACGCTTCAGAAGGATATGAAGATGCACCAACCATCATTCTTCAGGGACATATGGATATGGTATGCGAAAAGGTTGAAGGATGTCCCAAGGATATGTCCAGGGAGGGAATCGACCTTGCAGTCGACGGTGACTGGCTGACTGCCGTTGACACAACCTTAGGCGCTGACAACGGAATTGCCGTTGCATATATGATGGCTGCACTGGATTCAGCTGAGCTGAAGCACCCTGCTCTTGAATGTGTCTTCACAGTAGATGAGGAAACAGGACTTGAAGGTGCAGAAGGACTTGACGGTTCACTTCTAAAGGGCAGAAGGATGATCAACCTTGACTCAGAGGATGAGGGCATTTTCTCAGTGAGCTGTGCCGGCGGAATTACCGCCGAAGTATTTATTCCTGTAGAAAAAGCCGCCGCTGAAGGAAAGGCCTGCAGATTGACTGTTGACGGACTTCTTGGCGGTCACTCGGGAATAGAGATTGACAAGGAGCACGCTAACGCAAACGTTCTCATGGGCAGAATTCTTAACGAGATCAGCAAAGAAATTCCACTTAACATCGTTTCCATTAAGGGTGGTAATGCGGACAATGTAATCTGCAAGAGATGCGAGGCAGTAATCTGTACAGCTGCTGATGATGTTACAAAAAGAGTCGCTGCGATTCAGAAGGTTTTGACATCGGAGTACGCATCCTCAGACCCGGACATCACCCTGACGTGCGCAGAAGCCTCTGCAGAGGAGATGCTTACAGCTGAAAGCACCGCAAAGATCATCAGTTACCTGCTTGCTGCGCCTTACGGCGTTCAGAACAACAGCGTGGACATCGAGGGTCTTGTGGAGACGAGCTTAAACCTTGGCGCCCTTGATATTAAGGAAAATGAGATGGTTGCACTTTATGCAGTCAGAAGCTCTGTGAAGACCAGACAGGACTACGTGTGTGACAGGCTGGAGGCTGTCGTTAAGCTTGTCGGCGGTCGCGTAGACTTCAGGCTGTTCTATCCGGGCTGGGTATACAGGGTTGATTCGCCGCTAAGAGATTTATGCGTTGATGTATTCAGGAAGCAGTACGGCTGCGAGCCAAAGATTGAAGCAATTCACGCCGGTCTGGAATGCGGATTCTTTGCAGGAAAGTTCACAGACGATTTCGATGCAGTTTCCATCGGTCCGACTATGGTAGACGTTCACACTCCTGATGAGAAGCTTTCTATTCCATCAGCTCAGCGCGTATGGACATACCTGTGCAACGTTCTTGAAGCAGCGAAGGAATGCTAACAGCAATATCTGATTTTTAAATTTAAATGAGCACCCGCGGCTGTCATATACGGCAGCTTCAGGTGCTCTTCTCTTTTTTATTCTTCTTCCTTTTCCTCTTTCTCTTCCTTTAATTCCTTTGCTTTTCGGATTGCTTCCATTGTCTGACGAACTGCTTCTGCCTCCTCTTCCCTTGCAATCTCTCTGGCCTGTTTGATTGTAAGTCTCAGATTACAGATCAGTATAATGAGCAGAGGAATAATAATCAGCGGAATGAAAAGCAGCGGATTTGACATCAGACGGATAACAACGCCTATTTTGTGTGAAACAAAGACGACCTTGCCTATCAGATGGTCAGAGGTGACAAGATATTTATCAACCACATGGTTGGCATCGCCCCTCGTAACAAAGCTGCGACTGCCCCCTTCCTCTTCAATCGATACCACGCGGTGAGTGTTCACGTCACCCCCATATGCGGGATCCGGCAAGAAAAAGGAAATGACATCTCCCTCCTCTATCTCCGAAGCATCTACATGTTTCACTACGATGAAGGAGTCCGTCGGGATCTCAGGCTCCATACTTCCGGTCAAAACCCTGAAAGCAGAATACCCAAACACATTGGGCACATCCCCTGATTCCGTAAAGACAACCGACAGAAGCACGACAATCGCAAGAAAGATTGCCGTGCACGATACCACATTTATCAGTTTGAATATAAAATTCTTTGGTTTCTTCATATTCTCGCTCTTATTCTTCATTATTCTTACCGTTCAGCCATCTGTCCACAGCATCGGCAAGTCTGTTGCTCAGGCGGCTTGCATCGGCTTTTGCTTCAGCTTTGATGCGGGCCTCTGTCTCCTGTTCAGCAAGGGCTCTTGCTTCCTTTTCACGGGTCTCTGCCTCTTCGATTGCCATAGCTGCACGGGTTTCCGCATCCTGAATAGCTGAATCGGCACGGCTTTCTGCATCACGGATTGCTGAATCAGCGCGAGTCTCTGCATCATGGATAGCCAGACTTGCACGTTTCTCTGCGTCACTGGCAGCCTGTTCGGCTTTTTGCACGGCTTCCTCTGCCTGTCTCTTAATTTCAGCAATCTGAGCCTCCGCATTGCGGCGCATTTCTTCAATCTGAGCCTGTGCATCACTCAGTGCAGTCCTAACCTGTTCTTCAGCATCCTGAACTCTGATATCAGCGGCCTGCTGTGCTACCTTAACCTGAGTGTCAGCCTCCTGCCTTGCCTTCGCAATCTCACTTTCAGATTCCTGCTTCGTTTTTGTAATTTCTTCCTCGGCTTCCTGCCTGGTCTTCGAAATCTCCTCATTCATCTGAGATTTCATACTATCTATCTGTTCCTTCGAGTTCTTAAGGGTCTGCTCTATCTGATTCTTCGCTTCCTGCTCCGCCTTCTCTATCCTGATCTGAGCCTTGGCAATCTCACCGGAAGCCCTCTCTTCTGCAGCCTTCACCTGTTCCTCTGCCGCCTGCTGCAGTTCGAAGGTTTCCATCTGCATTCTCCATCTTTCATTTTCCAGCTGCACCTCAGTAGCAGCCCTTTCTTCCTCGGCAATCTTACGAAGGTTAGTTTCCTCCTCAAGCTTTGCCTCTGCATCGAGCTGGGCCTGTGTCACCTCTTCGATGATTACCTTACGAATCTCAACGTCCGGAATATTGTAATCATCCACAATTTCTTCTTCTATCTGCTTTATGAATTTAGGCTTGACCACTTCCCGCTCTTTGACTTCGATTTCGTTCAGATTGCGGGCATCTCCTTCCAGCAGGCTTTTGAATACGGTGTAGTTGGTAATAATATTTGTGTACATCTGAATGAGGTATTCTTCGTCAAATTCCAGCGCAGAATCCCTTTCTTCAATGGTGTATCCGACTTCATCGTAGCTTTCAAGAAACTGCCACAATTTATAGCATGTACGATAATTTGGATCCTTCATCATCAGATTTGTTCGCTGAATCGGGCTGCTGACCCTGGAACAGCCAGCCATCAGGCTGCAGAAGGAACTGTTTCTGAGTGCCATTACCAGACGTCTCACGCGGTCGATTCTCATGAACACCTGCAGATTGTCGCTGTCGTTTTCTGCAAAGCTCTGGCGATTCTTGATTTTCATCTCAACCTTGTATTCAATTTCCTCATAGGCATCGTCAATCTTGCTTTCCATCATGAGGGTGTTACGGATTTCGTCACCTGTTGACCAGAAGATTACATCCGTTCTCTTGTCAATGAATGTTGCCAGTCTCTGAATCAGATGATAGACAAACCTGTTTTCATAAAGATCGTAGCTTTCCTCCGTCGTAACATTCAGCACACGAGTAGGCTGAATATCGCCGTCCTCATCGCTGGCGATAAACTGGGTGTTCATGCTCAGATGTCTTACGCTGTCAGCGGTAATCTTCTTTGCAAGAGCAACCGGTACAACCTCCTCACTGGTTGTAATGAATCGGCGAGGCTTATCAATAATCTCATTAATAGCGTCCAGACTCTCCTCAATGGTAGTGAGCCATCTTTCATCAACAACCTTATGCAGGACTTTATTGGTCTGATGCAGTGTATTAGATCCTGCCTGTACCATTTCAAACAGATACTGAAAGTATCTGTCGTCCTCCAGCGTCTGGCTGACATTATTCACATATTTCAGATACAGGTCATTAATCGTATTTTCCATAGATGTTCCTCATTCAATACTAATACAGATTCTGGATTCTCGTCAGGTAGCTGACACTGTACGGCATTGCTCCCTGTCCGAATACTTTGTCGATATACTCTATTAGGCCTTTTATCTCATCGCGAACAAAGTTGACATTCAGACTCTCAAACTTTTTCAGCACCTTACGGGAAATAATATAATCCATGCCGCCAAGCTCAGTTCCGCCGCATGCAACGTAAACCGGAATAAAATCATACATCTGTTTGATAATACGGTTTCCGAAGGCCAGCTTGAATCTGGTTTGAAGATACTGATCCAGCTTTTCCATCATATCAAGTGTCTCTTCGCTGATTGCGTGCTCCTCTTTCGCGCGCTCGAACATATCCTGAAGGTGCTCACAGGAAATATGACATTCTGACTGCGCTTCACATTCGAATGCCTCTGCTCGTTCATTCAGTTCAATCGGAATAGCACGGTCATATACCTTATCTGTAATGGTGAATGTGGAGTCGTCGTTGTTGGCCGTTCCCACATACCACATATTGTCAGAAACCTGAATCTTTCCGTCTTCCAGCTTTTCAGGATCTCCCGGCCATCCGGTCGGTACCAGGTCAATTTTCCATTCCTCCTGACTCGGCATTTCCAGAACAGAAAGCATCTCGGCAAAATAATACTCTATACGTGCCAGGTTCATCTCGTCCAGTACTATAAAGCTTGGATCCTCACGATAGTTGGCCTCATACAGTGCTCTTAAATACTCTGTTTCATTGAATTTTTTGGAGAATTCATTGAAATATCCAAGCAGCTCTGTACGGTCACGGTAGGACGGCTGTACGGATACCATAGTAGCCG
Organism: Emergencia sp.; assembly: GCA_051883055.1. Classification (GTDB taxonomy): domain Bacteria; phylum Bacillota; class Clostridia; order Peptostreptococcales; family Anaerovoracaceae; genus Senimuribacter. Next base: position 50,703 of record JBJESZ010000105.1, on the reverse strand, counting down.
GATTACCCAGGAACCTGCTGAATGAATACGGCAGACTCGTTTTACCGGTACCGGATATACCTTCCAGTATCAGCAGCTTGCTGGCCGCCATACCGGCAACAAAACGTCTGATAACCTCCGGAGTATAATATAGCTTAAGCTGGCTGGCTGCAAACAGACGATAGCACTCCACAAATTCCTCCAGGGTGATACTGTCATCAAACTCAGGCTGTACATAATCCCTGTACTTCTGGTCCACCAGTGTAAGCTTCGGAAAACGGTTAACGTTACTGTTATCTTTTCCGTCTGAACCCTTTGTACTGATTGTACCTGTTTCAATAGTGATGTCCGCCGTGCTGATCTTCGCACCGGCAGCACCGGAAACGACCTCAGGTCGTACTGCATTTCCGCTTACATTCTCAACTGTTGGCAGCACATCGTCCGTCAGCGCAGAAGCACCCATATAAGGAATTCTCTCTGTGCCGCCCATTGTGTTCACCTTCAGTGCAAGAATCTTATTCTTTTCGTCGATCAGATTCAGAACCTGCTTGTTCAACCTGCCTATTTCCTTATACAAAGCTGAATTATCCTCACTATCAGCCTTCAGCTCACGATGAAGCTTCCATCTCCGTATCAGAATTATGATGATCAGAACAGGAATTGCAACAAGAAGCAGCATCAGAAGAACCGAAAGTACCTTGGCAAAGATATTCAGTGAACCTATATATGTGCCAAATATGGTAAAATATTCTATCCATCCTGTAAATAATAATTTTATGACTGCCGCAAAAACTGCTGCCAGATTATAAACCACCTGTGCAATCAGTTCATAAGCAAACTTCAAAAAGTCACTCATGCTTATTAATCCTCTTCTTTCGCGCTATTTACCTCTGCCAGCTTTGCTTCAGCCTCTGCCTTCAGACGCATCGCCTCAGCCAGTGCCGCTTCAGCCTCTGCCTTCGCTGCCTCGGCCTCTGCCATTGCGCTCTGGGCATCTCCCTGCAGCTTCACATCATTCTCTGCATTTGCCTCTGCAAGAGCTCTTTCCTTCGCTTCCTCAACAGCAACGGCCTTCTTCAGATTTATACTTACCATAATCAGATTGTACACCTGATAAATGAAGAACAGCAGCAGCGGCAGCACAATAAGAACCAGGAAGCCTACACTGCCTGACAGGAAGTTCATAACCCTTCCCAGGCCTGGTACCTTAGTCACGTACTTTCCGACTATGTCCCCGTCTGCTATCACATGAGTATCGGCAATATCATTGTTATCACCCTTTGTGACATAGCTTCTGGCTCCGTTCATTTCAGCTATGCTTTCTATACGGTGGGTATTCAGCGCATATTCATTGTTGATAATTGTGTGGAAGGTGATAATGTCTCCTTCATTCAGGGAAGCTGTATCGCATTTCTTTATAACGATAAGATCCCCCTTGCTGAATGTCGGCGCCATGGAGTCTGACTCAACTACCATCGGTGTAAATCCGGCAAGACTTGATACATTGCCCTCATCTCTGGTAGCAAGCGTGGTGAATGCAAATAACGCCGCCAGCAGTATGATAATCCACAGGGCTACACTGATTACAACCGTAATACCTTTTTTTGCTGCTTTCATAAATTAGTTCCTTTCTTCTGCTACTTTTACTCTCCATCCAGTATTCGTCCGTTTTCATCGGTTCCGATGAAGCGAAGCTGAATGGAATAATCTGCACCTATCAGATTATCGGTACATCTTTCATCCGTGCCTTCCAGCCATACGTGTACAAGCACTTCCTTGTCTATATCCTTTTTCAGGGAAAAAAGCGCATTACTGTCATTATAGCTCATACCTCCGGCTGATGGAAGTCCAAAAACCCATCCGCTGCCCACTGAGGTTCCGCCTGCACCCATTCCCGGATCGTATACCACGGTCCTTCCGTCTGCAGTGAAGCTGATGCGCATTGCTTCAGGCAGTCCGCTGTTCGATGATGATACCTTTGTCCCGTCATTCTCCCCCGGACTGTTGTCGCTGGTCAGGTGAACGACCATGTCCTCCAGCGCCATAAAATGCAGGGTGAATTCAAGGTATTTTCCCTCACGGCTGTCTACGACCTTTCCATGTTCCAGGGTAAAGGTGCTGTAGTCGGAGGTGGTCACCGGTTCCAGCGGTACATTCTTCACCTGAAAACCTTTTTCCTGGTTTATTCGTGCCGCAATCTCCTCGAAGGACAGCGTCTTCACGTACTGATCAAAACTCCCATGCTCGTCCAGATCAAAACGCATGCTGGCTCCCGTAGTAATCTCCATGCTCATACTCTGCAGTTTCGTATGGTCTGCAATAGAGAACCAGGCCAGAGTCGCTGCAGTCACACTGACCAGTGCCAGAAGTACAAGAACCACAGAGGTCAGTATCATCTGCCTTCCGCCCGGTTCCTTCCTTTCGACCGCTTTCTTATCTCTCATGCTCCACTCCTCGTTCATTCCTGTTCATCTGTAATATTTCCAATCATTCCAGTATTCCATAGAAGGCAAGATGCAGATCTCCCTCATTCATAGAGATGCTGTCTGAACAGTCAGGGTCACATCCTTCAAGATAGAGATAAACATCCACCTCATATATTCTGTTCAAAGTCATTTCCAAAAGAGGAGCCTTAGGAAGAAGGACGCGACTGTCATCCATGGATATGGTCCGCTCTGACAGGGCAACAGATGGGTCGTTTACACCCTTCACTGTTCCGCCATCCAGCTGCAGAACCTTACCGTCCTCCAGAATCACTCCATCCACCTTCGTATTTCTCGCCTGATCTTCTGCATTATTCTTTTTATCACTCAGAAAAAAAATCACAGGATTGCTGTTATCAAAGCTCAAACCCAGTCGAGCCGCATTCAGAAGCATTCCCGCTTCAGATTTCGCCAGAGTGCCTCCAACCTCATTGTCCTCATCAAGGTAAAGCTTTACTTTTGCACCGGCAGGCTGACCCTGTGCCTGTGCACGAATATAGAATCTTCCGTGATAATAGTATTTTTCATTCTCCACCGGAACGAATGATGCTGCAATTCCATCCACTGTTATCGGGTTATATACGAAGTTCTTAAGGTCTGCTGTGGAAACCGGCATAAGCTGGGTCACAGAGGTACCGTTCACCTGCTGTATAGCCGCAGCCTCCATAGCCTTGAACGCTTCTCCGCCCTCTGAGCTTATCTGAAGCTCCAGGGTATCCGTTCCGGAACGAGCCTCCGCTCTGTTTGTTGATACAACCTTATTAGCCGTAAACCAGGCATAGGTGGATGTCACAATCACTAAAAGAACAATGATCATGGATATCACTATAGTCCAGATTCTGAATATATCATTGTATCTTTTCACGCATTACGCCTCCTTACGACTATTTCAAGCGTTATCCAAAAACGGCTAATCCAGTACTACTCCGGCAAACGACAGCTTTAGATTGATATCCTTATTCTGTACATCTCCGATACAGTTATCGTCGCAGCCTTCCAGATAAAGCCAGTATTCTACAGTTGCAATCTCTCCCGCACGGATTCTGCAAAGAGCAGCATCCCCTGCTCTCGGCTCCCGGTCATCAGTGCCCTGCTCTTTTGCAAGGAATCTGCCTATTTTCAAAGACGGATCCTTTACAAAGGTCGCATTCCCTTTTCCGTCAATTGTTGAAATTACGCTGTTTGCTGACATTACAGTACGCTTTGCCTTAGCGGACCCGGTATTACCCAGATCATCCAGCCTGAGAATATATGTGTGCTTTCCGTCTGAAGCGGAAATTTTCAATCCTAACCTGAGTGCGGCCAGAGTCTGTGAGTTTTGACCGAAACTCAGCCCCGAACGTTTGAGGTAAACGTCACAATTGCCGTTATCGCTTTTCAGATATACCTTCCCGTGCATGGCTTTGCTGTTCGCCTGACCTGAAGCATCTGCAAAGAGAATTGATATCCCCTTTCTGTTCTGCGCCTTTGCGGTGTAGAACCGGCTCAGGTTGCTGGTAGACAGCGGGCTCAGCACCTCTCCCGTACTTTCAAGAATCAGCTTGCATTCCTTATCGTATTTTCCGTCCTTCTGATTTGAAATCAGAAGATTGACAGAACCTTCACCGACAGTTCCGCTCATAGGCGTCACGTTGGTAAAGGGGCTGAATGAAAACCAGGCGTATGTTGCAGAAACCAGAGCGACAACAAGTACAATCATCCAGATAATTGTCAGATATAATGTTCGTACAAGCTTCTTTTTCTCCATCGTCTGTTACTTCCTTTATTCCTGATCAGTGTTGCCTGTAAATGATAAGGCCAGATTTTTCAGCGTCTGGTTCGCCAGATTCTCAGTGCAGTCTCTGTCGCAGCCCTCCAGCCAGATGTATATGGTCAGCTCCACTGCCTCACCTTCTCCGCCATTTCCGTCACCCTTCACCGTACAGATCGGCAGCGAGTTCTTCTTAAGCGTAACCTCTCCTGTTTCAGAATCATATAAACAGAAATTATCCTTATTATATGGCGTGAACATCACGGTGCTTCCGTCTTTTCTGGAGGAATCCAGCACATGTCCGTCTACTCCGTTATATGTGTTATAGCCCGCAGATGGATCAGTGTTTTTCTGATCGTTAATCTCGAAAATGTATTCACCTGTAACAGGCTGATTTTTTCCCGGCTTGTGGGCAACTATACCCACACGGATTGCCGTAGATATAGGATTGTTCTTGTCATCATCCTCGAATCCGATATCTGACAGATAAACGGGCATATTATCCGCCTTGGTCTTCAGAAAAAGACTGGTCTTATAGTAGTCGCTGGTCTCACTCGGCTCAAACAGGTTTGCCAGCATCTTGGATTTGACTCCTCCGCCGTCTGTAAATCCTGACACCCTCTGAAAGCCGCCGGAAATCCTGTCGGTAGATACAGGATTCAGTCCTCCCGTAAAGGCATCCATTACAGTGGCGTAGCCGTACTTGCCGTCGTAGCTGTTGGAAATCTGCAGTGAAATGCTTGAACCGGCTGCCATATGTACATTTGTTGTATGAATGCTGGTATTATATATGTACCAGGCAAAAGTTGCGGAAACCATGGCAAATAATGCAATCAGCAGCGTGACCAGCGCCGACGCAAAGCTCCGCTTCAAACGCTTCCTTTCCTTCAAATCCTAATCCTCTTTCATGTAAATCTATCAAAACTCAATTTGTCGAAAAATGAATATTATTAGTGTATTCTATCATAAATGTAAGGGTATGTAAATGGGTGGGATGCAAACAAAGAACCCCCGCACCGGGTAATTCCGGGTGCGGGGGGGATGGTGAATCACTGTTAAATTCAGTTTGCTGATCCAGCCTGACTCTGCCATATACCGTTGATGTTTATCTTTGCAACCGTATATGTAATGAATGCTTTTTCATTATTTATTGCTATTTTCTGAGAAATACCGCCCTTCAGAAGATCCGCTGATGCATGAATGCGATAATTGGAATATTTCAATGCCTCAAGGTTTTCGGTATTCACCTTGAAGGTAATTGGAATACTGAATACTCCGGTAGCTTCATTGTAGTATGGATAACTACCATCTGCCTTTCTCAGTTCAAGATGGAAGGAATCGATTGTATTTCCTCCGGTGATTCTGGCATCAGTTATATAGTCACCTATTGTTACATCTCCATACTTCACACTAGATAAACCCTCTTTTCCTTTCTGCTCCAAAGAAAAGTCAAACTTAACAGTATCAGATTTGTTCAATAATTCGAATTTTGAGAGATTGGAGTTAAATCCTTCAGTCCCGGACAAATCAAGTGTCAATATGGCACTTATTTCACCGGAGTACTCATCACTCAGGTTAATTCCCAGCTGATCCACATCAAGATAATCCAGTTTCAGTATTGCTTCACGCTGTTCATTCAGGTAGTATCCTTTATTTCCCTCTTCAGATTTACGCAAAGTACTATATGAAAGTCCTGATTCTTTGAACGATAACACTGATGTAAACTGCATCTTTGTCTGATTCTGACTATCAGACGTTTCTCTGGTCGGCAGCAGATCATTGTTGATAACTGAGCTCATTCCAATAGAAACAGGATTTTTAAGCTTAACTTCGATGTAGAATTTTTCCTGATTCTTTGCTGCAATTCTAAGCGGTGAAAGGTCAATATATTCGTACATGCCGTTCGTCAGTTTGGCAAAAGGGAGAACCATATTACCATCAGTTCCGGCTTTCCAGTCATAAGTAACAGCTGCTGTCTCTGTCGTTGTCGTGCTTGTCAGCTTGCCTGAATCACCAAGGGTGAAATATACTTTATTATCGCCATCCATGTAGTAAGCATACAATTCAACCGTCGCCTTCGCATCACTTGGGAAATACACATCCGTTTCAGCTGAACCGACTTTTTTTCTAAGTGATACTCTTAACTCCTGATACAACGGATCCGACTCTTCATAATTGTCCTTTTTAAAGGATATCTCATTCTGCAGATTGAATTCCATTTCTACAGATGCATCCACACTGCTTATCGGCTTCACCTCTGCCGCAACGAGATCCGTCAAAGTCTGTTTATAATTATCCAGGAAGTTGAAAGTAATCTCTGAAGAAACGTTGGTGTTTACCTCTGTTTTATCATAACGATGTAGCTGATGAACTTCTATAGGCGGTGCACCTGCAACCGAGTCACTCCAAGTCATGCTTCCCTTTGTGACATTTCCTGATTTAATCAGTGTCAGCATATGGTTTTCTGCCTTTGGAATCGATATTACAACGAAGTAGTTTTCTTCCGGTGTAGGATCAGTTATTTCCAGTGAGAAACACGTTGCGTTCTCTCCATCCTTAGCTGAGTCATATAGTCTGTAATAATTTCCGTCCGTGGCAACGACTGTCGCATCAGGTGTCTTCACATTACCCAGGGATACCCATTTCTTTGTGCCTGAATCATCTGCGTCAGTGATTTGTTTCGCGTCAATCTTTAGAAGCTCTGCAAGAGAAACCGGCTGATACTGAGTACCATCAGAATGCGTAAAGGTCAGATTATCACCATTGAAAAGCTCCAGTTTGCTTGTCTTTCCTTCCGGCACAACAGCATGATACCTTCGCTCTGACTGCTGACAGTCAATCAGGGTAATATCTGTTCCTGCCGGCAGATCCAAAGATCCTGCATCCAGCGTTTTCTTGTAATATCCAAGCAGATTTGCTCCGGCTTCCATATAACTCTGCCAGTCATATGTTGCAGAAACACCACTCTGATTACTGTTATATCTGAATGTAAGGTAACCGGTAATATCCTCTCCTACTGAGGCAAGTGCATGCGTCTTGTAGCTTTCCATTTCCGATGCATTGAATACAGTACCGCTGGCCATAGTAGCCGTGAAATCCACCTGAAGCATACGTCGAACAACTACAGGGATATCGTAGGTTCTTGAATAGCTCTTATTTGTATCCGTTGACTTGAAAGTAACCGATACAAGTGTAAACATATCCTCCTGATTATCATATTGCGTTGTGGCATAAAAGTTTCCCGTTGACCGATCATATGTTAATGTCGGTTTTATGCCATTTAGGTTGGTTACATCAGCAAACTTCTTCTCACTGGAATTCCACTTATATCGCTTGATGTCAACCTTCATAACATCATCCGAATTAAGTGCAACACCTGTCGCAAAGGCTCCATTGGTTGCCGCATTTATGTATTGTTTCAGGGCAGCCGCACTTCCGTCAATCTGAACAACGTTGAAATCCTTATCAATATGAGTATCCTGGTTGGCATTATATGTTGAAACAATACCTGGGAGCAATTTGTTCACGTTTTCGGGTTCTACATACTGGTAGTTTTTGTTTGAACCTATGTAGGTATAGTTGCTGTCCACTTTATTCACAATGCCTGGTATGGTGTCTGAGCCAGTAATCGTATAAGGGTTTGCCGTATCACCGGTTATCTCATTTGAATCTCCTATTCCCGGTATTGATACCGATGGCCAATGATCTAACTCACTACCTGATGTCTTATCTGTCAAAAATGCATCATAAGCAATAAATATCTTACTTGTTTTGTTCGAATAGCTGGCATAAGGAATGCTTCCTATATCCTGTTGCGGCTGAGCAGCCACGTTAATTGGATTCCCAGATTTGTCGTTTCCGTACTGAAGTGAAACTCCAAGGAGCTGAATTGGTATATCCTTATTAGTGTCCACGCTTCCGACAATTCTTCCTTTTGAAGGGGTTTTGGCGGTAACACTGTTATCTTTCAGTAAAATATTCTCTCCATATATACCTCCTGAATAAATCTGCCCTATAATCAGGCCTACGCCACGACTAGCGCTGGTGCTTTTCTGATTTATTACTGTATTCTTCACAGTGATATTTTTTATGTGTTTTTCATTTGCAATATATCCGATTACTCCTCCTACTGAAAGATCTGCATCTAGACTGCATCCATCTATCACAATGTTCTCCATGATGCCACCCGACTCCGTAGAATACCAGCAGCCTACGATTCCACCAAGGTTATCCTCTTTTCCATTGCCCATAGTTGAGTTCGATACTGTGACATTGTAAGCTTTTGTCGTTCCATGGTGTAAGAAACCGATAGCACCCCCCGTACGTGATACTGAATTCTTTACTATACTGTTATCTTTGTACTGAAGTATAATATGATCAATAATTATCGGCTTGGCATTCTGGTCATTTATTTCAGCATTAGACCCTACATTGCCAATAATACCACCTAATCCGTTTGGAGATACTGTTTTTGCATATACACTCAGAGTACTACCCTTTCCTACAACAAAACCAGTTTCATTTTCTTGTACAATAGCAATTATTTTATTTGTAATCTTTGTGTTGTTGCTATCGCTATAATTAAATGAGTTTGCATTATCACAGGCTGCACCAACAATTCCTCCTGTTGACGAGCAGGATATCGCTGTTAGTCCCACATAACTGCAGTTTGTATATGTTACACCTGACGAATACTGATTCGTCGCATTACCAAACGGATAAAAATTCTTTGTACCTGTCTGACCTACAATACCACCGGCTGCACCATCGCTATAAAGTTCCATATCATTTACTTTTAAATTTATCAGCTTTAAATATGTCGTATTTGAAGCTGAACCATCTTCTGTAAAGTATCTTCCAATCACTCCACCTACGGAAGCTGCATATTTTCTACTAGATGCATTTGTATACTCTGTGGAATCTGGTGTATCAGAAAAGTCATGCAGTTCAACGTGTCCTTCTACCGTCAGATTCTGCATCACCAACTCTGTATTCGGCTTTCTACGCAGCATATTTACCAGACCACCTGCTGCTATAGCAACAAAATTGTCATCTGAATAGCCGGAAATCCTATTGTCGACTTTAAGAGTTTTGTTATTGCCATTAAAGGCAACAAAGGATGGTGTGTTACGCTGAAACTGACTATTAGAAGTCTGATCTGTTTGAGTAGAGTCTTTTATTGTTGAAGAACTTGCTGTACAGTTATATCGTCCCCCTATTCCGCGATAGCCGTTTTTATATACGGACATATCCAGGTCTTTTGTAATACTTAAATCCAAATACATTACAGAATTATCTAAGCAAGAATTCCAAAAGCTAGAGTTTTCTCCTGCATGTTCTGTAATTAAATATGGAAGGTTTGTAGCTGAAGGGTAAATCGCATCATCATCTCGTGACAAATCAAAATACTTTGTTTTAAATTCAGGGGTATCTAATTTGCCTATCTTAGAATAATCCGCATTGCGAACCTTGCCGCTTTTTGATTTATATGCATTGCCATTACTTCCGGTTTTGTATGCTATGGACCATCCTCCGTTGCAAGCACCGCTGTTAATTATTACGGAAAGAAGCAACAGTTTTTCTTCGTCGTCGATTTTCACTTCAAGGGTTGATCCATTAACAACAGCCGTTAAAGATGCTGAAGCTGAAATGTTTCCAATAGTATAATTCTTGTCCGAACCGGCATTCGACTCAAATGCACTTGCATCTGCTGTCGTTTCCGTCTCATTGATTATGAATCCATCTAACACACGACCAATTAGTGGGGATACATAAGCCAAATCCTTATCTGCCAGAGAAGTATTCAATTGACTGGAATTTAGCCCATCTTGCTTCTGCATATTGCTGAGGATAACACCTCCACCCTCAACAATGCCAAATAAACCTCCAACACATTCCAGATGATGCTGAATTCCAACTTTGAAATCACCACTGTAATCAACGGAAACATTCTTGATCAGATTATCTCCACCCTTTACATCGCCAATGATTCCGCCAAAATAGCTTTCATTGGCAACAGCATTGCTGTTCAGTGCTGCCTGATTTGGATTATTGGATAATTTTTGTTTCTCACCTGTATATGTAATATTTATATTCTGTATTACACTTCCATAACTTACATTAACAAAACCTGAAGTAATATTTTCTGCGTTGATAATCACTGAGCGTCCAGAACCATCTACAACCCCTCGGAATGGATTGTCCATAGTCCCCAATCCCATGAAGCGGTTTAATCGTAATGGTTCTGCTGTGCTGTCGTCTAATTTGTAATACGCATTGCACAGGTAGTTTCGCATATCTTCCTGGTTACAAATATTACTGCCATCACTCCATTTTGTATTATCGTATGTAAAGGTAGTATGATTATTTCCGGTTCCGTTATCAATCTCCGTAGCAGTTTTGACCATATTTACCTGCCATCCGGCCGTTGTTGTTCCACCTATGTATTGAGCAACAAGCTGTAACTGAGTTGCCTGATTAATAATATACGGGTCATCATAGGTGCCGCAACCATTAATCAGATTAGGTTTTTTGATATTAATCTCAAGTTCATGGTAGGTTGCATCCAGTTCCTCATCCATTACCTTTGTCTTGTAAACATACGGCAAGTATGTGTCATTGTTAAATGCTGTATTTTCACCATCCTTGACCGTATCTATATCAGAATCGAAATAATACAGCTGCAGGTTATTACCCTCGTCATCCAAGTTCTCTTTTGTTCCCTCTATTTCTCTACCGTAGGTGCATTGGTCATTCTTATTAAAGTGGTAATAACCTGAAGAAGATGCTCCGTTGTACTGGAAAGACTCTAATAATGATGCACGAGTGAAAATAGAATCATCCGCTTTTCCACTTAATGCAATACCATTATAGAATGCCAATGAAATATTAGTAGCTTCTGCATTTCCTACATTACCAATCAGACTGGTCGCAACTTTCTGTCCTTTGGAATAATTCAGGGTAGAAATCTGTTGTGCATCGATGCCTCCATAACTGCCTACTGTATTAATCAGGAGTGGAGCATACACTTCATTTGCGATATCACCACAGTTTATAGTCAAGCTGTCCATCTTGACCTCATTCAGTTCTACTCTCGCAAAATGATTTCCACCTTCACCGGAGCCGCTTACTGTCCCGCAGATGATTGCTCCGGATCCATTCTGGTCCGTCCCTTTCCCTATGGTTCCCTGTAACGTTATGTTCTTCACTGACAGGGTTGCAGACGATTTAGTTTTGCTCGTATTCTGATAATTTAGTATCAGGCCACTATGCATCAGATAATGCTGCGTGTGCGAGATTGACGTTCCTGATGTCGTGCGAATCATGTTATCTAACGTCGTCCCAGTTGATACTCCCACTTTTTCCTCTGCACTGTTGATGATATCATTTGCAAATACAACTGTGCAATTTTCAATCGCTACGTCCGCAGCATCCACATTCACAGGGTAATAGGAATAACCTGTTAAATCGAATATAACATTGTTTCCGCCAAGTTTTTCTTCTTTAATATCGGCTGTTTCAAAGTATTGTTTGATATTACTATTTCCACTGTATCTCCATACTGACCAGAGAACCAGTTCAGCTGTAGTATCAATATATCCAGTTTTGCTTGAGGCTGAACTTTTTCGAAAAGCATCAAGGTCGTAGTAATATCTTGCATTAGGATTTGCTGTTATCCAATCAATGCCATTGTTTGTCGTCTTATTCTGATAACCGGTTGATGTCCCACCTGTCGGGTCAAATCCCTTTCTGCTGCCGTCTTCCTTTTCCTCTGTTGCAATGGAAATTACTGAATTGCCATTGTTAATAATGTTTTCTGCACTCTCTGCGGTATATACAACCCACTCGTCGAAATATCCACCTGTGCTGGAAACAGTCACATTACCAGAATTAATGTTATACCCATTATGTTTTGTTTCTTCCAGATACAACAACTGCGTTCCCTTACGCCCATAACAAATCATCAGACCCAGATCGCCAGCCTGATTTTGAATGCTTGCTTTATTAAAATAAAGATTATTCACCTGCCAGTATCCTGTTGCCTGATATACCAATGCTCCTAATTTGGCATTACCGGTTACTTTAACCGCGCTGTCTCCTTCCACAGTTACCGCTGGAGTCATACTGTCTCCGAAATAGACTGTACTGTTATTCCATTCATATCCAAGAAGTCCACCACTGCTTGCTACAGCATCATTTTCAATTATCTGTCCATCTATTGTGAGGTTGTTCAAATAAATTGTGGCAGAATTATCTTTAATTACAGAAATCAGTCCTCCGTATTTTGCATCGGCTATATCTCCGCCTGTAATACTTCCGTTAAGTGTTGTATTGTTTACAGTAATTGTGCCTCCACCGGCATAAGTACCGATCATACCGCCAATCGTGTGCGACCCAGCACTAGTTTCGTCTATTATCGCAGCAGACCCATTACACCCACTTATGGTAACAGTGCTGCTATTTCCCTGTTTCAGCCCAATTAACCCTCCAATGTGGGATTCTGTGCCATTCCCTGCACACTGGATCCTCACATTAGTGGTCACGTTTTCAAAAGTACATGCACCGCCCGTAGACAATGCAATACAGCCACCAACGGCCATTGTACTCTTTTTGGTTGCATCAGAAACCTTTCTTTCACGTACGTTAATATTTCCACTTATGGTTAAGTTTTTTATAGTTGCATTAGCCTGGCTAAACAGACCTACCTGACAGTGACCGTGAATCTGTCCATTACCGGCACCAGTCCCAGTTGCTGCATATATCTGTCCAACATCCAGTGTCAGTGTATATCCCTGGCCGTCAAATTCTCCTGTATAGATTTTTTCTGTCCCATAGAAATCTCTCTGTAATCCGGAAACCCCCGTATTAGATAAATCAATACCCGCGTTAAGAGCAATCCTTGTCACATTATTATCGCTGATAATGTGTCCATTTGTCACATCGGGATAAATGCCAAAATCACCATAGGTCTGTTCTGCAATAGAAAGAAGTGCAAACTCATCTGCATTTGAAATACTTATTTCTGTACCATTCAATGGTGCTGCATTTTTGAAGACAGTTTTATGAGTGTCTAAATCTTGAGTGATAAGATCATCCGACAATCCACCGCCACTACCAAGGTCTGTTTCCCCTTTACCAACGTTCCCTCCTAGTCGAATAACGCTGCCGTAATTGCCGATGTCATCAATTTCACCCGGATTATTTGGTCGTGTCAATACCCATGATTTTGCCGCATAAATCAAGGCGGCATTTTGAATACCCGCAATTTGCCCGTTTGCATTCCGGTAATATGTGATTATGCCGGGGTTCTGTCCCAACGCATGGGCAGTAAATGTTACACCGGTTAAGTCCGTTTTACCGGCAAGACGAAGTGTACTTCCTCTTGCTGCGGCACCCACGATGCCTCCACCGAATTTAATATTAGTTGCAGTAGGTGTGAAAGTTGAACTCTTTGCAATTTCAAAAACGGAATGATAGAACATCCCTCCAACTGCTCCGCCAAAATAGTGGTTTGCAGCAGTAATTCTCTCACTCTTACATTCTGTAATTACATCACTGTTTATTACAACATACGCTCCATTTGGGTTAGCATCATCGATACCGGGTTTTCCAATAATACCAACCAGTCCACCATAATATGTAATATCATTATTAGTTGAACTCTCAGCTGAAATTTTTCCATCAATAATCAGGGCAGACAATGCAGTATTGCTATCTGTCCCATAAACCTGTCCCACCAGACCTCCATAGGAAGTGGTTCCTTTCAGATTGTAGCTACTACCGGTTTGTGTAAATCCTGCCGTTGACTTAATAACTGTTGATGATTCCCCTGTTCCACCCTGAATAGAAAAATCTTTCGAAAGCTCAAGGACACCAAACAGAGCGCCTATATAGGAATTATCCCCTATTGCATCCAGAACAACGTCTTTCACTTGAATGGTTCCGTTTACCGCGTCATAAGTATTAAATACTGAATCTTCTGATGTAAGATGATACGTTCCAATCAAACCTCCTGCCGATCCCGCAGAAACACTTGATATAACCTTTGCACCATTTACATCTGCATGAACATTCAGGACTACATCCTTTGCCTCTCCAATTAAAGCTCCGGCACTTTTACCGGTAATTGTCCATTTTCCATCTATTGTGAGGCTATCTGTCGCTCCGGCAGAAAACTCCGCATTCTCATTAATGTAACCTACCAGTCCTCCGGCTGCAGCATTTCCAGACGTTATTTTTGTTTCTGAATTTTCACCTTCCGCAACAACTACACTGTTAACAGTTAGTTTTGATCCACTTTCCATCGTATTACAAAGCAGACCTGCATTTTCGGATGGTTCATTTACATCAGCTTTCGATTTGTAACAAACCTTTTTAAGCGAAAAATCAGCATTCTCCTTAACTGTGCCTATGCACGAACCCGGATATGTAACAGTAACCGATTCATTTTCAGCATAAGTATATGCTTCAATATTAACTTCAACTGCACCCCAATCCTGACCGGCTCCATAAATTGTATCCGCTAATGCAGTTGCAGATGTTTTCGCAATTTTAATGTTTAAGGCATTTATACCAGAAAGATTTGCATATGTCACATCAAGCGCGTTAAATAAAGGCCTGTCAATTATTACATTAACTGCATCTGACGATGCTTCGGAAACCGTAAGCGTACCCTTAAATGGATGATCTTCTCTTCCTAATCCGCGAAACTTAATTCCATCAAAACCGCTAATCGTACCGGTAAGGTTCGCATCACTGCCAGATAATCCGTTTAGCTTAATCGTTTTATCTTTGAACGATGCATCTTCACCTTCCACACATGATAACAGAATCAGCCCAACGGCATTCGCACTAATCACGTTTCCGGAAAAACTAAGTGCATTACTTAAGCCTTCACTTCCACTATTATCCTGATAGAATGTCTGCAATTCTCCTAGCGAAGCAAACGTTTCAACATTCGAAGAAAGCGTCATAAGAGGTTCATTCACATTCTCTGATAAGCCATTTGTTGTGTTTTCAACAGGATTGTCTACAGTGTTATTTTCAAGAGTATTCCCAGATTCCGACTCTCCTTCTGTATTTCCGCTTCCTGATACATTCTCTCCGGGTTCTCCCTGATTTTCTCCCACTGTTCCTGATTCTTCATATCCTGTATCCCCGTTTGTTTCATTTTCTGCAACAGGCTCTGATTCCAGTCCGCTTGCAAACACATGCATGCCACAGCTGGATATGCAAAGCATTACGGACAGCAAGATTACCAATATTTTTTTTCTCAAGCTACTGTTCATTTTCGTATCCCCTGCCTGGTTCTAATGCCATATACTTTCAATAACATCTATTATTTTTCTGTAAACGTAATTATGTTTTTTAGATTATCCCAGCTACGCTGCCAATTCTCATTTATATCCTGTCCCTTTAATCTGTAAAACTTAATGAGATAACTGTTGTTTTCTGCATCCATAGGAAACTCTACTGACTTCACGCTGCCATTGGTTCCGGGGGTTGCCACGATTCTCTCCAAAAACAGCGGGTCAATCTCAACGTAATCAGTATCCCATGTCAAAACCATCTGATGCGACTCAGTCGCATTAAACACCAGAACTTCATAATTAAATGCTACATACTCTGATGGTTTATTAACCGGTGTTTCATCAATAAAGTTCCCTTTATATGAGAAACCCGCCATAACGCCGGCTATACTCAGTTGAAATTTAGCCGCAAGAATATTTCCACTGCTGTCCGAATCTGCATCAGGAATCGCCTTAATGATTATATCCGATGCTTCATTTACTGCCGCTTTTGGTATACTGATTTGATATGTGTGCGTCGTTTTTGTGTACGCAGGCATCAGAGGTGCCGTTGCACCAGCAGCTCCGGTTGCATCATCTGTAATATCTCTTTCCGTACTCCTTATGGTTGCACCCTCCGGCAGTCCGGTTGCGAAAAGGGAGTATTGCATTGAATTCTTATTTACCGTACCATCTGATGAGTTCTGTACATAAAATGTAATGACATAAGGGGAATTATCGCTTTCATCCTTCTCTTCCAGAAGGATTTTGCGAACCGCATAATTATCCGTCGATGCAGTCTTTGAGACAACAGAAAGATAGTCCGAAGACAAGCCAAGTCCCTGTTTAGGTGTAGTTGCAACACCCTTCACAAAAGAGCGGCTTGTATAAGCGGCCATCGTACCTGATATCAGAAATAATATCAAAACCAGTATTAATAATATACAGTTCCCTATTATCCAAAACCTTTTTTTCATCAACTCTACATCTCCAGTACGGTTATTCCCCAATAAACAGTTTTCTGAACTGTCTTACTCCTCGTGGCTTGCCAGCAGGTATACTATATCTGTTTCTGCCTGCTCAATATCCCAGCTTAACTGCAGAACGTAATATCTGTAATGAATTACTGTTTGTCCGTCTGCAGCTAAACCCTCTCTGCTATAATCTGGCTTATTATACGTTTCTGCCTCACTCGTCTTCCAGTACAGAGGTTCTGCATTCTGCTGTACTTTATTCGAATCTGAAACCGCATAGGTCTGGCCATGTAAGCTTTCTGGTTCCCCATCTTGAATAGCTATACTTCCGGATTTATTAAGATATGCTCCTGAAAGTGCATCCTTATCCGGATCATAATAGAATACACGTCCTGCTTCAGCATCTGTTCCTGAAACGCTTCCTGATGCTTTATCACTCTCACTGTTTGCATTCGAGACAGGATATATTTTTATATCCATGTTGCTGATATTCGTCGTATGAGCAACTTCCAGAAGATAATCATCCGTGCTCTCAATGCAGAATACTCGGCGAATTGTAACTTTGTCTCCAACCTGACTATCAGCATCGGTCATCTCCAGAGATATCTTCTGCATTTCCGAACGATTTGCTCCTGAAATTGATATTTTTGACGGAATCTGAAGAACAGAAACTGTGTTCAGACGGTGCCAGTAAGACAGCCATGCGAAACTTAGGCCGAGCACTACAAGAGCCATCAAAACTAACAGAGTAGAAGTAAGAATCTGTAATTTCATTCTTTTCTTTTTATCTTCCATTCCACTTTCTCCTCCTGATTTTAAACAGCATCAATGATCCATTGAAAAAAAGCAATGTTGTCACCGATAAGCTGATCGCCCTTGTTATATCCAGCACTCCACTGTGCAAATTCCTGATTCGTCATGGTTTCACTTGGATTTTTTAGTGAATCTGTATTTGCCTTTACAATATAATCTCTGTGCTCGTTTATCCATGTCAGTAAATCCGTATGACTCTGGCATACACTCGCAAAAACACTCTCCTCCTGACCGCAGTACTTTATATTTTCGAAACGCTTCGGCCAGATCCAATATATTGTTATGGGCTCCGGCTTGTCCTTCACCCAAGTCGTATTTCCGCTGTTTTTTTCAAACATGAAGCTGATTGTTCCGTCACTCTCTAGCTTCGGAAGAATGCGGTTCGAATAATTGCCATCGTTGTCCTTACCGGTAAACAGCAAAATGTGTCCCTGAAGTATATTTAACAAATCCTGATTCTCAGGAGTATTTGCTAAGAGTTCCGCCTTTCCAACTGCCTTTTTGTCACTTGGATCTCCCTCTCTTACCAATGTAAAAGGATGAAGTGTAACAGACAGTCTGACCTGATTCAGATTCTCTATATATGGGATGATATAGAATGTAAACTTACCATAAGATCCCGGTCCTATGTGATCAAACTCATTTGTGTTATTTACATTGCTCTCATCCTTTACCATCAGGCTTATTCCATCAGAATCTCCAATAATATATTCTTTTCCCTCTGAATCTGTAAAAGATGTTGATCCTACACTTAAATTGGGTAGATTCAGGAACGAAGTGTAATGATTCCCCTCCTCGTCATCACGACCATTATTATCAGCACGAAAAAACTTGTTTAACGCCTTTGCCAAAGGAGTCTCTGCATTTTGAGATTCATTCGCGTCGTAAACCCCCTGATTGCTGTCATCTCTCAAGGTCGCAATGGAAAATGTATAATTTCCGTTTGTAGAAATCATAGAGCCCCCTGCCATCGCCTGATTGTTTGCTGCAAACCAGGCTATACATGCCATCAAAACAGCTACTACGCCAAGCATTGTTATCCCCGTAAACATAAACGATTTCCAAAAGAATTTTACATCCTGCTTTTGTTCCTGAATGGACATTCTATGTAATTCCGCTTCTCTGAGTTGTTTTTCTGCGTTGTTAATTTTTTCATTTCCCGTCATAATCACAGTCCCCTTTTTCTATCTATACAATTTTCCGTGTATTATGCATATCTGTAAGATGTTTTCTGCCTGTCGAACACCCATTAATTTCAATTTCTTTTTCATTTCAGTATACCCGAAAAATGTATAAATTTCAATCATTATAGCGAAAAAACTCCCTCAGAAATAAATCCCTGAGGGAGAGTTCTGTTTACCATTATTCTACTGCAACAACCGCCATTTTAAATATCTATCACAATTTTGTTCATTTCTTCCTGTCTGGTATTGGGCAGGACGTGACTATATAAGTCCATGGTCATGGAAAGACTGCTGTGTCCCAGAATAGTTTTTAGGGTCTGAGGATTTCCGCCCTGTTCTATGTATCTGGTGGCAAAGGTATCTCTTAAAGCATGGGAAGTGAATGGTTCTATAACTGTTCCCTGTTCGCGCAGTCCGGACAGTATTTTTCTGATATTTCTGTTTATTGCTCCGTGATTGATCATGTGACCTTTTGAAGACGTGAAACACATCTTTTCAGGTTTTGATAAACGGTTTTGCTTTTTCTTTTGAAACAGTTTTCTTTGCTTCGCTCTCTGGCGCCGCAGTAACGCCTTTATTGCATCGTTCATTGGTATATCGCGAAAGCTGGCCTCTGATTTTGGCGAATCACCGATATAGAATACGCCATCCTCTGACCGCGTAATTGTTCTGCGGACATGAATCACATTTTTTTCTTCGTCAATGTCACTCCAGTAGAGAGCGCCCACTTCACCCAGACGCATCCCGGTGAGAAGCTGGAACGCCAGCAGTTCGTAATAAAAATTACTTTTCGCAGCATTCATAAATTCCCGTTGCTCTGTTGTCGTCAGCGCACGATGATATGTCTCACTTGCCTTCTCTATCTCTTTGATATTCTTTACTCCTGTGGCCGGATTTTCGCTAATCAATCTGTCAACCACAGCCTCGTTCAGCATAATCTTCAACACACGAAGGACGCTGTTGCAGGTGGCAGGGCATAGCTTCTCTGTGGATTCACTCTGAATCCGGATAATATGCCGTCTGGTTATTTCTGTGAGCTGCAAAGAGCCTATCACCGGACGAATATGCAGCTCATAGCAGCTGGTATACACCTGTATTGTACTGGGCTTTACTGAAAGCTTTTTCCCTTCTATCCATGTTTCAAAGTACCGATCGGTGGTTATTGATTCTTTTTTCACCGGAGTTTCTATACTAATCTCATTTCGCTTTTTCTGCTCTTGCACGGCCAGCTGCTGCAGCGTCCTTCCGTACACTGAATATCGGATGCCATTTATGGAAAACCTCTTCTCTAAAAGTCCTGTTTTTCTTCTTCTAACCCCTGTCGGTAGTTTCTGCATGATATAATCCTCTCTTTCTGTTTGGTAATACGCGAATATAATCGCTGATTATATTCGCGCTGATTATGATTAATTGTATAAGATTACGCAATGTATTGGGGTATAACCGGGGTACAGGGTGGCAATCTGAAAGTCCTTCTAATAATTGGAGGTGAATTGATATGATAATGTGCAGGAAGAGATGAGGATGGGGTATTTCGTTGGGGTATGGTTGCCTCGGAGGGGGCAGATTGTAGGAAGTTAGAATATGCGTGGTTTGTGACTAACAATAAGGTTGATGCAACTACAACCAACATTAGTGCACAGTCAAATGCGGCATTTATGACAATTCATACTGGTGCAACTGGTGCAAAGGATGTTGACACTACAAGCGTGTCAACAACATTAAGCGCTAATACAAAGCTTTATCCAGCAACATTCGGTGAGGAAACTGGATCAACTAAGGGAAAATTCATGACAGGCTATGGTACTGATCTTGATAATGGAGCTTTGAAAGGAGCTCTTAAGTTAGTAGGTACTAATGGTACACCTGATGAAGCGAATACTAACACGTATGCACTTAAAGAGCAGTTCAATATCAGCTCTAAAGGACAGAACCTGACGGATCTAATGGTCGAAAGTGTTGTGACTAAAACAGATGCAGCAGCAGAGCAGTTATTGAAATCATCTCTTCGTGTATTAGTTACAAATTCTGATGCTAGTGCATGGGTTGTTTACGGGCTAAATTCCGGTGCTACTGCTTATGAAATTAAGCTTTCTTCCGATAGCGGCAATGCTAACGTTGCACTCGGTAATGTAACAGCTGGTGATGATACACTGGTAAATGTTTATTTGTACTATGAAGGCAAAGATGTAAACATTATGACTAAGAATCTCCAGGAAGGCAAGCTTGATGCTTCTCAGAGTGTAACAATCAACTTCACAGCAACACCTGATAACAAGTAATTTCAAATACCGCGCCCTGGTTGTGGCAGGGAGCGGACTTTAAAGTGAGAACTCAACGCTTGTCTTTACATAGACTGTGTTTTGAGTAAATAATACCATGAGAAAGGAGATGACCGTGTGACGGCAAAACAATTAAAGAAGCAGCTAGTTGTTGCAATGCTTTCAGTTGTTGTGGCATTCGTTGCACTTGCTTCATCTACTTATGCATGGTATGTCAGCAATAACAGGGTTGACGCTGACACTTCAACTATCTCTGCAAAAACGGATAATTTTGTTCTACAGATTGCAACGCTACAAGATGGTGCGCAGCGTGGAGGCAACCAGTCTCTTGTGGCTTCATCTGTAGGTCATAAGATTAGTCCTTCCTCAACCAATGACTTAAAAAATTGGTTTGCTTCTTTATCTTGGGGACAGGATGGCCTGGTTCATTCTTATATGCAGGTGGATGTAAATGATACAGGCGAATACATCAGAGATATAACTGGCACGTATTCTATTAACCCTGCGAGATACGCATTCATTAAAAGTGAGTATATCATATATACCGTAACACAAACAGGAGCATGTGATGTATATCTTGCAGCTGACGGCACAACACCTGCTGTTCAGGTTACCGCGTCGGGGTCGCCTACTTCCGATGTTATTCCTAAATCTCTTCGAGTGGGAATTACTATTCAGGATTTGAATGGAACGACACCTAATGGAGAAGAAGAACTAGTTCTGGTTTATGCTCCGTATGACGAAACCGGAAAGGGTAATGATAAGACGGGGGTAAATGGATGGACTTATGTTGCAGACACATCAAATTTATCATCTGTTACATATCCTCATGTTTATGGCACAAATTATATATGGACAGATTCTGCCAGTGTGCAGCATAACTATGCCGCAAATAAAAATGGATTGGTCTACGAGGCGCCTGCATCAAATGCCGCAAAAATTGCGTCAGATGTAGATTATGATGGTAAGATTATGCGTGTATATATTTGGATAGAAGGTACAGATGAGCAATGTGTAAATAACTCTAACGAAGAGGACACATCAATTTACAATGTTACAGTCAGCTTAGCTGGTGTAGCAAAATAATGGCAGACAAAACTCTCCCTCAGGAACGAATTCCTGAGGGAGTTTGTAGTTTGGGTGACAGAATATTTTTCAGAGCATCATTCCAAAAGACTATGCTTAACTGCCCGTTTCTGAGCAACCTCGAATACTTCTTCATCTGCACGTATGCCGATGATAACAACCAGCATAGTGTCTTCAGTACGCTCAAGTTCATTGTCCACACGCAGTCCAGATGATTTCAGCTTGATTTTCAATCAATTGAAAGATTGGTTTGATTGTGGTTACCAAGAGATTTTCAAGCCTTTTTCTGCATCTGGCAGGTATTCAAGTTTCCAACTCATTCAAATTCCACCTCATCAAAACCGACAAGATCTTTTTCCGTTATCCCAAGGCGAAGATTCATTTCTGTTTCTGAAATGGTATTAGAAGAATCGAAATTTGACATGCGTTCAGAAGCGATTGCTAATACCCGTGCATCATTAATTTCGTCCATCAGACGAACATATTCGTCAGGGGAAAGTAGAACACATTCAGCTGTATTGTTTTTCATAACAACCTTTGCCCCACACTGCTTTACTTCGTCTAAGATTTTTTCTGCATGACCGCGATTAAACTGAGAAATCGGTACTGTATTTGTAATTGCACTTAATTTGGATGCCATATTAGTCAGCTCCTTTCGTTATACACACAGCATAGAATAAATCAGATAAGATATCAACGCATTAGCTGATAAATTAACCGACAGTTGTATTAAAAATTTGGACTGTTAGACACGGCATGTTCAACGTGATTAATCTAACCGGACGCTACAATGGTTTTGATACTCCGCTCAATAAATAAAACTATTATTTTTTTGCCATCTAATACATTGTCTTCTAAACTACAAACTCCCTCAGGAATTCGTTCCCGAGGGAGAGTTTTGTCTGCCATTATTTTGCTACGCCAGCCAAGCTAACTGTAACATTGTAAGTTGATGGATCATCTACGTTTGAGTTGTTTACACACTGCTCGTCAGTTCCTTCAAGCCATATGTACACACGCATAATTACACCATCATAATCCACATCAGACGCAATCGTTGCTCCATTTGATACTGGAGCAACATAATTCTCACCTGATTTGGTCGCAGCATAATCGTGAACATTGCTGGAACTGTCAGTCCATGTATATGTTTTACCATAGATATGTGGGTATGTTACAGGAGCAAGAGTGTTTTCATCTTCTACGTATGTCCAACCATCTATAGCCGAAGCATCGTTACCTTTTCCTGTTTCGTCGCTTGGAGCATATACTAAAACAAGTTTTTCTGCTCCCATTGGGTTTGTGCCTTCCAAATCCTGGATAGTTATTCCCACACGCATAGATTCCGGAATAACACTGGATGTCGGTGTTCCTTCTGCCGTAACCTGAATAGCCCCGGCAACATCTGCTCCGTCTAAATATACATCGCAAAGCCCAGTTTCTGTTACCGTGTATAATATATATTCACTCTTGATAAAAGCATACCTATCTGTTCCAATCGTATATTTTCCATCCGCACCAATAGTTGGCTTCATATAGGATGTAACCTTACCATCCTGACCCCAACCCTGACAGATATACCAGTTAGTCAAATCGTTAGTTGAGGAAGGGCTAATTTTATGTCCAACTGTTGCTGCAACTAATGACTGATTATCGCCGTGCTGAGCTCCATCAGAGTATTTCGCAATCTGTAGGACAAAGTTATTGGCTTTTGCAGAAATTATAGAAGATGTTGCATTTACAGTTGTATTGGCAACATACCATGCATATGAAGCAGAACAAAGTGCCACAAAGGAAATCATTACGGTAAGTGCAGCAACAAGCATTTCCTTCTTAAGTTTTCTTACATTCAAACTCCTACACTCCTTTCCACAAGGATATCAAGAGGCAGAAAATACTTCACCTTCTGCACCTTGATATCCTCTCCACGCCACAACCGTGGAGAGGTATTTGATAAGAAATATTTTATACCTGGCTAGGTGCAGTTGCCGTAAACGTAATTACAACATTACTTGAAGTGGTCAGGTCACTTAGATTATTTGTGAAAATATTAGAGTCATCGCCATCATAATAAATATAAGTATTTACTACAGTATCAGTTCCTGTTTCGATGGTTGCTGCCAAAACCGAAGCCTCAATACCGCTAGGAGTGGTAGTAGTATTAGTTTTACTCTGCACGCACTTTCCAGTAGTTGGATCCCAGACTTCCCAGTTATCGCCGCAAACGATCAGCACACGAACAGCGGAATTGATTTCGCTTGTAGTGAATTCCCCTGATTCAGTGCTCATTGCAACGGACTGAACTTTCATATTAGTCAGATTCGTACCCTTAGTGCTAATATTGAAATCATTCTGCTTTGCAAATGTTTTCGTTACAGCCACGCTAGGCGTACCTACATCCACCAGCGTACCAGACTTGAGTGTGCCATCAGTAGTGCTTGTACCATATGCAGTTTCAAAAGTTAATGCTGCATCTGCTTTAACACGAGCCGGATAAAGTGCTATTGAGCCTGTAGTCTTATAAGTTGCTGTGGTTGCATCAGAATTCTTTGCACCAGTAGTGCCTTCTTCGATTGTCATAAATGCGGCATTTGACTGTGCGCTGATTGTACTTGTTGTAGCAGTTACAGTATTATTAGTCACAAACCACGCATATGTTGCACTTCCCAGTGCTACAGCTGCAACAACTACCATTGCAATTGCAGCCATAAGCTGTTTTTTAATTGCTTTTGAATTCATAGTTTTTTCTCCTTTGTCTAATATTTACCGTTTTGCTCATACGAGCTGTTTTCCCTGATGTATCCGACGGTATGCAAATATATCAGGTGTTTCATCTTTGAAAGTTCACAATCATTTTCAGGAAATAGATCACACTCCCGCTAGGTTATCTTTTAAAGAGTGTCTCTCTTCTGAACCCAGCGAGAGAATCATCTACTTCTTGAAATAACCCTTAAACTCCTAAGTGAAACATAATTCTCGGCAAGCTGCCGACTTCATATATGTACAAACAGTGGCTGTGGCACTGTCGATACCTGTGTGCACAGGTTCCCGGGGTATCAAAACTCACTGATTGCGACGGTTGTCCCAGGTAACCTCTCCTTCGTGATAATAATCAGGCGCATCCGTACCGGCTGCTCCTATTCCCTTGTTATTGGTCAGGGTGTCGATGATGTCCTGAACAAATTTCATCAGAAGACTGGTTCCATCATCTCCTATGGCGTCTATTGTCATGGTAAACTCCACGGAACCTCCTACAATGGAGTCCACACATTCAGGGTCTTCGCCCTCCATCCAGATAACAATGGTATATTTATCTACATTTCCAACCAGAAAATCTTCTTCCACATAGCTACAGACGTTATCGTGGTCGATAAAGTTCACACATCCTGCTTCTGCTTTTCCGTTTGCCGCCGGTTCAGCGTATACAGTCCGTTCACCGTTCTTCCATACCGCAACTCGAACCGCATTCTCTGCACCCTTTGCACATGAATCCAGTGTGACTCTGGCATTGTATCCTACATCTTCCTTACCGGCATTTCTGACGTAGTAGGTGTATGCCATATAATTTTTACCATTGTGCTCACCTTCAATATCATCGATATTCTTCGGCAGGTCAGTTACGGTAATATTAGTGGCATCCTGTACGGAATTTGCTGACAGCCTCGCTGTAGGATCTGTAAAGTCCCCATCTGATGCAATAGCAATTCCCTTGCGGTACAGCTCCAGACGGTTCAGGTTAATGGTGAAATTACCCATCTTCTCCTGCATGAATGCAACGATAAACAGCGACGATACCAGAATTACAGCTACAAGAAGATAGATATAAAGCTTGTCCAGGCGCAGAAGAGCTGCTCCAAAGGATTTGGCTCTTCGACGAGGCATATACATACTGACGATGGTTTCCGGGTCAATATCTCCTTCCGTCTCCTCCATCAGTTTTTCAAGCTCCTCAATTCGAAGGAACTCAGCCTCTTCCGCTTTCTTTTTGCGTCTGTCTACGGCCTTGCGTTTTCTGCTTTTTTTATCTGATGCTTTTTTTTCCGGTTCCTTTTTCTCCGATTCTTTTTTTAACCTATCCCTAATACTCATAGTTTAAATTTTTTCTTTAGATTCGATATGTAGAGATGCATGCGTTCTTTCTCAGCATCCTCTCCAAAGCGGAACTGAAAACCGCATATGTTCCTGTATATGCTTCCCTTTGGTGCTTCACGCAACCAGCATACGACGGATACGATTTCATCGATGTTTTGTCCTTCCGGGTCAGTTCCTATACTTGGCAGGGACAGCTCGCATATTTCTCCCACCTCGAATCTGTGATTCAGATAAAGAGCGACACCACCGGCGGATATGTCCACGCTCATCCCGCTTTCTTTTTCGATGACTCCATCACCATTCCGGTTCCAGGTTTCCTGCATATACTTCACAGGAATCGCTACCTTCACACGTTCATCTGCTCTGCGGAAAAACTGACGCTGTTCGGATACACGACGTACCTTCCAGTATCTTCGGATTCCCATCTTGACAACATCGTCCACATATCCTGCAAGGATCATACCGTTATCTTCTTCACCATTGTAGCGGATCAGAATCTTCTGGTTCGCATCTATTTCGACAGGCTTTCCGTCCTTCATTGGAATGGATATCAGAAAAGCCGACGTATCCAAAGATTTTGCGAAAGTACTCATCATGGTGAAATCCGGCATCTGACCCAGTGCTGTATCAAAAGCAAGTCGCAATTTAGTTCCATCTTTTATTGTTAATTCACCTGACATAATATTTTCTACATTCCTCTTTCTATTCAAATAATTACATGATTGCAGAGCTTCATGCTGTAATGTATAATTATTCTTACGAATTATATCATATTTCATGTCGAAAAAACAAGTACAATGCGAAAAATTTACATTTCAGGAAAAATAAATATTATTTTACGGAAGTATCTGGAATCCCTTGGTTATTTCCCCGTTTTCGTTGAAACCACAGGCATCGTTCAGGACGGCATCTCCTGTCATCCTGACATTTTCATGTGCAAAATGGGAATATCCGATGATGCACCTGTTATCTTCGCCCAGGAGAACGAAGTCGGAATGAATTACCCGGAAGATGTGGCCTTCAACGCTGTATGCACAGGAAAATACTTTTTTCACAAGTTAGCAGTGACTAATCAGCATGTTTTAGCACTGGCTCAGTCTATGGGCATGAAAATGATTGACGTTCGTCAGGGCTACACCAAGTGCAGTGTGGTCATTGTGGACGAGACCTCAATTATTACCTACGATGAAGGCATAGTAAAAGCCTGCAGCAAATACCCCGAAATCAATGTCCTTAAGGTCGAACCGGGACACTGCAAACTTGAGGGTTTTGATACAGGCTTTATTGGCGGATGCTCAGGCAGGGTTGAAAATAAGGTTATCTTCAACGGCAACCTGGAGAAGCATCCTGATTTTCACAGAATTCGTGAGTTTATCATCTCCAGAGGTCTGGAATGTATATGGTTTCCGGAGTATGAACTGACCGACATCGGATCCATAATCCCCGGTGTGGAATAACCATAGTTGTTATGTGCCGGGATCATCGCACCGGATCCATCATACCGGTCCCATCATAATGGCTCCATCATACCGGGCTCCATAATACCGGCCTCCATCCCATTCTATCATTTATGACACAAATGACGATTTTTTTCATCACAGGGATAAAAAGATCAGAAAATCCGCCGGTTTCTATGGGAATACCACATGAATCAGGGCATCACCCGTGCAGATACAGCTCTACTATAGCTGCTGTAAGGAGTCTTATTACCCACATTTTAATATAATTTATGAGAAAAGTACCAGTTTCATGAAGTGGGGACTCTTCTTTTATCCCTATGGCTTGAGAAAAGGTGAAATGTGCCAAAAGTGATAGATACCGGCTGCAGTAACACATTCCAGCCTCATCTGCCCTTTACCTAAACAGAATATCCAGTCCACTCTTTCAAAATAAAAGGAAAAAGCAGCCTGCCACTTGAGCTGACTGCTTGTAAATCTAACATCTTTTCTATCTTTCATTGCCGATTTACCGCGCCTTGTAAATCGTTGCACCCGGCTAAAATTCTTGCTGACTGTAGGCATTCCAAAGACTGCTCAAAACGATAACAAGCCGGTTCCTTCAATTATCTATTAGGATTCATATATCGTCACGCCCTCTTTCTTTACATTGCGATAAAACGGTAAGATTGCAAGTCTCCTTTCAAAAGTTTCTTTATCCTGCATAGTCATAGATACCTCTATGTCATCTTCCAACCCAATGCGACTGGCAATTTTACATATAACGCCTTGATACTTTTTCACATCCGAATGACCACAGTTCATCAAAAGCATAATATCAAGATCCGATTCCTGAGAATAATCGCCTCTTGCATAAGAACCATACAAAATAATCTTATCCACAATGTCAGGCATTTCTGAGTTAACCGAATCTACAATCTTTTTTAGTGTATCTGCAACCTTCTGAGTATAAGGCATATTGCAATCTCTCCTTTCGGATTTATTCAAAAAAATTTTAACAAAAAACAGTATTCTTTTCAAAACTTTTTGTAAATCATAACCCACCTTTTCTTTAACGACTGAAGATATCCCATCCTATTCTATCACTTATGGCACAAATGACGATTTTTTTCATCATAGGGATAAAAAAATCAGAAAATCCGCCTGTTTCTATGAGAATACCTCATGAATCATGGCATCAACCGTACAGATACAGCTCTACTATAGCGGCTGCAAGGAGTCTTATTACCCACATTTTAATAGTATCTATGAGAAAAGTACCAGTTTCATGAAGTGGAGCCTCTTTTTTTATCCCTACAGCTTCAAAAAAGGCTAAATGTGCCATATGTGATAGCGGCAATCCCCTGGTCGAACATTCCGCACCATCCGGCCGCACATTCCACCCCGGTCGACCATTTTCAAAAGAATTGTGCCATAAGTGATAGCGGCCGACCCCGGCGGCACATTCAGACCCCAGCAGAGCGACCACCCTGGCCGCCCATTTTCAAAAAAAGAAAAAAGTGTAACCCCATATCACTGAGGTTACACCATCATTTCTTATATTCAGGTTATTGAATTTCCAAAGAAATTATTTCTGAGCAGCTTCCATCTGCTTAGCAACTTCCTCTGCAAAATTTTCTTCCTTCTTCTCGATACCCTCGCCTACTTCGAAGCGAACTACGCCTGCGATAGAAAGATCCTTGCTTACAGATTCAAGATACTTGGAAACTGTCTGCTTGCCATCTTCAGCTCTTACATATACCTGGTCTAACAGGCAAATGTCCTTTAACTGCTTGGAAACACGACCTTCAACAAGTCCTGTGAAAATCTTGTTTTCGGAGATTGATGCCTTGTCAGCAACAGCAAGCTCAGCCAGCTTAGCCTTTGCATCTTCTGATAAGAAGTTAGGTAAGTAGTTGAAGTTGAAGCTCTTGTCGTTTCTCTTTTCTTCAAGGATTGCAACGTCTTCAGTAGCCCATACACCATCAACAGCCTTGTCTAGCAAAGCGTTTAAGATTGGCTTTGGAAGTGAGAACGGATCGTTCAGCGCACTTTCTAGTGTGATGTCATGCATCTTGGCAAGCTCATCAGCTGAAATATCGTTTCTGCTAACGTACTGAGGGTTCATTGCAGCAACCTGCATTGCGATGTTTGTTAAAGCTTCTCTTACAGCATCAGTGTCTTCTCCGTTGCCGGCAACGATAGCACCGATTCTTCCGCCGCCGTGGATGTATGAAGTAACAACATCAGCAGATATCTTTTCAATTCTTCTAACTGACATGTTTTCACCGATCTTGGCGATCTTGGCAGTCAGAACGTCCTGAACTGTAGAATCCTCAAAGCTCATAGCCTTGAATGCTTCGATATCAGTAGTTTCAGCAGTTAGTGCAAGCTTTGCAAGATCTTCTACGAAGCTTACGAACTCTTCGTTCTTGGAAACGAAGTCTGTTTCTGAGTTTACTTCAACGATTGCAGCAGTCTTGTGATCGTCGGAAAAAGCAATCTTTACCAGACCTTCAGCAGCGATTCTTCCTGCCTTCTTTGCAGCCTTTGCAAGTCCCTTTTCCTTTAAGAAATCAACTGCGGCTTCAATGTTTCCGTCAGTTTCAACAAGTGCCTTCTTGCAGTCCATCATGCCGGCGCCTGTCATATCTCTTAATTCTTTTACCATCTTAGCAGTTACAGCCATCTTAATGTCCTCCTATGAATTATTCAGCTTCAGTTTCAGCTACTTCTTCAACTGCTTCTTCAGCAGCTGGAGTTCCTTCATCAAAGCTTTCTCCCTGGTTAGCTTCGATTACAGCATCTGCCATTCTTCCGGCGATAAGCTTTACAGCTCTGATAGCATCGTCGTTTGCAGGAATGATGTAATCAACATCATCAGGGTCACAGTTAGTATCTACGATACCGATGATAGGAATACCTAAGATTCTAGCTTCTTTAACTGCGATTCTTTCCTTCTTAGGGTCAACGATGAATAATGCACCCGGCATTCCCTTCATGTTTCTGATTCCGCCTAAGTACTTTTCAAGCTTTTCTCTTTCAGCCTTAAGTTTGATAACTTCTTTCTTGGAAAGCTTTTCGAAAGTTCCGTCTTCTTCCATTCTGTCGATGTCGTTTAATCTCTTAATTCTTCCACCGATAGTCTTATGGTTTGTAAGCATTCCGCCTAACCATCTTTCGCTTACGTAGTACTGTCCGCATCTGTTAGCTTCATCAACGATAGCGTTCTGAGCCTGCTTCTTAGTTCCTACGAAAAGGATTGGCTGTCCGGATGCTGCAACTTCCTTCATGAAGTCATAAGCTTCTTCAATCTTCTTTACAGTCTTCTGTAAGTCGATGATGTAGATTCCGTTTCTTTCTGTGAAGATGTAAGGAGCCATTTTAGGGTTCCATCTTCTTGTCTGGTGTCCGAAGTGTACACCTGCTTCTAGTAATTGTTTCATTGAAATTACTGCCATTTTTTCTTTCCTCCTGGTTTTACCTTCCACTCGACCTATAATACACAAAACCTCTCTGCCGTAAATACCAACGGGTTCGGCATCAAGGCACCTCGTGCAAAACAATCGGGTGTGCTAAATTAAAATAAACGGCTACCAAATTAGCCGTCCATTATTATACACTTAAATAATTGGAATTGCAAGCTTTTTTTGCTATTATCTTATTGTTTTACAGTTGTTAAGAAAGTTAATAAAGTGCTTCTTCGTTCTGTTGAAATTGTCCCGGCCAAGCCAGTATTTCTCACCATTTGTAAAGGTTATACACTGGTTTTCCATCAGGACAATCTTGCTGAAATTAATGTAACACCCTTTTCGGCAAAGGAAAAAGGTGTTATCAAGCAATGGTTCAACGTTATTCATTTTCTCGTAATAGCTGAACTCTCTGTCTTCAGTTACTACTCTGAGCTTGCGTCCATCCTTTTCAATATACAGAACGGATGTGATACTGACGCTTGCAACAATTTTCTGATTCTTTATATGAATGTACATAGATGTCTTTCCTGCTTTCTCCTGCTCGCAATCCCAATTCCGCAGGAATACACCGATGTACCGCATCAGACAGCTTATTTTACTCCTCTTCTTCAGAATCTCTTGAATAAGTGATCAGATCCTCTGCAATCTCATGAGCAGCAATTGATACAGGCCTGTTTGAATCACAGTCTGTAAGAATCGGTTTGTTATCGATAATATCTCTTGCTCTCTTAGCAGCCATAACTACTACAGTATATCTGCTGTCAGCCTTTTTTCTGATTTCATTAACTGATGGATATAACATTCTTCTCCTCCTTATATTTATCAAGCATAGCCTCGACGTCATCCTTAATCACTCTTCCGTGTTCAGCAAGCATAATAGCTTCCGTGCGGATGATTGCATCGTCGATGACATCGTTTATAACATAATAATCGTATTTGTCTATGTAGGACATTTCCTCAAGCGCCTTAGACAGTCTGAGGCTGATAACGTCCTCCGTTTCTGTGCCTCTGCCTACAATGCGGGCTCTCAGCTCCTCAAGTGACGGCGGCAGAATGAATATCAGGACACTTTCCGGATAAACCTTCTTTGCGTTTATCGCACCCTGAACATCTATTTCAAGAACAACATCTCTGCCCTGCTCCAGCTTCTCCACAACCATAGCCTTAGGTGTTCCGTAATAGTTTCCGAATACATCTGCATATTCCAGGAATCCGCCTTCAGCAATAGTCTGCTCGAATTCCTCTCTGGTTGCAAAGTAGTAGCTTACACCATGAATCTCTCCCTCTCTCGGAGCTCTTGTAGTCATGGATATTGAAATATCTATATCATTTCTTTCTAGCAAAGCCTTACAGATTGTTCCCTTACCCGTTCCTGACGGCCCGGAAATGATGAACAACCTGCCCTTTTTTTCTGCTGTTCCCATATAATTTCACCTCAACTGATTATGTAGCAATATATTATATCACTTTTATCAATCCGATTCAAGGCTATTCTATGTTCTGAACCTGTTCTCTTATTTTTTCAATCTCTGCCTTTACCTGCAGCATCAGATTGGTAACTGTGATGTCGTTTGCCTTAGAACCGATGGTATTAGCCTCTCTGTTCATTTCCTGTACCAGGAAGTCCAGCTTCTTTCCGTCCGGCTCTTTACTGTTTTCGATGATGCTCTTCATCTGATCCATGTGGCTGTTCAGACGTGTAAGCTCTTCTGTTATATTACATTTATCGGCGAAAACCGCAGCTTCTATCATTATTCTGTCTTCAGGAATGGTTACACTGCCCTCAAGAAGTGCTTCGATCCTTTCCTTAAGCTTGGCAGCGTAGGCTTTAGGAACTTCATCAGCTCTCTCCTCAATCCGGTCTACCAGTTCCTTGATAATTCCGCCTCTCATGATGAGATCCTGAGCAAGCTTCTCACCCTCTACGCTTCTCATGGCTTCCAGATTTGCCGCAGCCTCTCTGACAGGTTCAAGAATGCACTTTGTCATCTCATCCTCATCCTCTACATCAGGTATCGCCTTCAGAACATCAGGCATTCCCGCAATCATGCTGAGGGTGATACCGGCGCCCCCGATAGGGAAATCAAAGGTGTTCTGCAGTTCTTTAAGCTTTTCATAGTACTGCTCTGCAATCATGGTGTTCAGCTTGATATTCACATCATTTTCTGTAAGATTCTCTACCATGATGGAAATATCAATTTTACCTCTTTTGATTTTCTCCTTTACCGCATTTTTCACCTTGTCCTCGACAAAGGAATATCTGCGGGGCATTCTTACGGAAATGTCGGAATATCTGTGGTTCACAGATTTGATCTCCACGATTATGTTTCTCTTTCCGTCGTTGTATTCGCCTCTTCCGAAGCCGGTCATGCTTTTTATCATCTAACGTCTCCTCTTTCTTTATATAATCAATGATAACTAATTGATTATAACATAGTTTGCAGGTCGTTGACAAACACTAATATGACAGGGTAAAATAATTAAATGTAACTTTAGGGAAAAGAGGAAATTATATGGCTTTTGACGGCATAATCACCATGGCGATGGTAAAAGAGCTTCAGGATACCATTCACCTTGGAAAAATAGAAAAGGTTTATCAGCCGGAGAGCGATGAGCTTGTCTTCAACATACACACTAAGAAGGGCAATGTGAAGCTGTTTGCATCGGCATCAAGCTCCAGTCCGCGCGTTCATCTTATCGAGCAGAGCGTTCAGAATCCCCCTGCCCCTTCAGGCTTCTGCATGCTCATGAGAAAGCATCTGCAGGGAGGACGCATAGTCAGCATAGAACAGAAGGACAGCGAGAGAATAATCGAAATATCACTGGAAACACTGAACGAGCTGGGCTTTTCTGTTACGAAGAAGCTCATATTTGAAATCATGGGCAAGCACAGTAACATTATTCTGGTGGATATGACCACAGGAAAGATCATCGACAGCATAAAGAGAGTATCCATCGATGTGAACAGGGCAAGGCAGCTTCTTCCCGGCCTGGAATACAAATATCCTCCGGCACAGGATAAGCTTCCTTTCAGGGAAATAAGCAGAGAGGAGCTCAACTCCATCGAGCCTGTAAGCAAGGTAATCCTGTCTAAGGTAGGCGGTATTTCTCCTGCTGTGGCTCGTCAGCTTGAAGTGGAACCGGACCCGTACGGGTATCTGGAAGCTTTGATAGACGACATAGAAAACGGGCAGACAGCCCCTCACGTATACACTGACGACAAGGGGGTGCCTCAGGAGTTTCACATCATGGAGCTGGCGGAGTTCGAGGGTGCGGAGCGAAAGGAGTTCGACAGCCTGAGTCGTGCGCTTGCCTACTATTTTGACAACAAGGCCTCGTCCAACAGGGCAAGGCAGAAATCCAGCGACCTGGTGAAGGCCGTTTCTGCCTCACTGGACAAGCTTTACCTTAAGAAGCAGAGATTGTCCGAGGATATGATGAAAGCCGAGAATTCGGAGGATCTGCGGCTTTTCGGGGAGCTTCTGACGGCGAATATACATCTGGTTAAGGCGGGGGCGTCATCTGTGGAGGTTTTGAACTACTATAACGGAGAGACTGTTACCATACCCCTCGATGAAAGGTTCAGTCCGTCAAAGAACGCGCAGCAGTACTTCAAGCGCTACGGCAAGTCCAAGACGGCAATTAAGGAAAAACAGGTCCAGCTTGAAGAGACAGGTGCGGATATCGACTATCTGGAATCGGTTCTTACATATCTGAACAACGCTGAGGATGTGGAGGCGATTGACGCTCTGCGAAGCGAGCTGGTGGAGACGGGCTATATGAGGCGCCGCAGGCAGGCGGGCGGATATAAGGAGAAGAAGTACAAGCCTAGTCCGCTGAAATACGTGACGTCTGAGGGTTTTCATGTTCTCGTGGGAAGGAATAACAAGGAAAATGATATTCTGACGCTGAAGACTGCAGGCAAGAATGACCTGTGGCTTCACACCAAGGACATCCCGGGCTCTCATGTCATAGTACAGATGGAAGGCCGTGAGCTTACGGAAACTCTGGTATATGAGGCAGCGGCCATTGCCGCTTATCACAGCAAGGCTCGCAATTCCGAAAACGTGCCTGTGGATTATGTAGAGGTCAAATACGTAAAAAAACCAGCCGGGGCAAAGCCCGGCATGGTCATCTTCACAAACAACAGAACTGTATGGATCAATCCGAAGATACCGACCTGATTTTCTCACGGATGATCATCATCTTTGTATCTGTAGCCGCAATGTTATCAGCGCACTCCTTGAGTTCGTCCATGATTTCATCTGCGGCTTTTATATCTTTTTTGTATCTCATTCTGTGCTCCAGGTTTGCCCAGAAGTCCATTGCAATGGTTCTGATCTGAACCTCAACCTTCATTGGTCTCTTCTCGTTTGAGAAGAATACAGGAACCTCTACTATCATGTGATAGCTTCTGTATCCGTTAGGCTTAGGCTTTGCTATGTAGTCCTTGATCAGAAGCACTTTGATATCGTCCTGCTGCTGAAGCATCTTTGCGACCTTGTAGATGTCGTCCACAAAGGAGCATATAATTCTGATTCCGGCAACATCTGTCAGGTTCTCCTCTATGGACTCCAGAGTCATAGGGAAGCCCTGTCTCTTAAGCTTCTCCAATATGCCTGACAGAGTTTTTCTTCTTGAGGATATGGATGCTATCGGATTCTGGTGTCCAAGCAGTGAAAGCTCGTCGTTTAAGATTTCAAACTTGGTCCTGATTTCTCTGATAGCCGACTCATATCTCATCAGCAGTATGTCCAGTTCATCAAGAGTTTTTGCTCTTTCCTCCGGGTCCTGGGGCAGTAACTCCTCAAGCAGTTCAACCTTTCTTTCTTCTTTCATTTCTCCATCCCTTACTTCAAAATAAAATCTTTAATCTTTTCTATAACTTCATCGCCTGTGGCCTCGCGTCCGCCGTTATGTATCTCATGATAATAGCCGGGCCACTCGATGTAGCTGAACCATGTATTGTCCTTCATTCTTTCGGCCAGTCTGCGGCTGCCGTTCACACTGCAGACTCTGTCCTCATCCCCGTGCATAAGCAGAAACGGCTTTCCGTCAGCTCTTCCGTTGTCAGGGTTCGTTCCGTCAAAGATTGCGTTCCCCATATCAAAGCATTCTGCGGCGCAGCGCAGACAGATATGGTCATGTACCAGTGGATCATCCTTATACGGTCTCACATTTATCGGATTTCCAAGCTGGTTTTCAGGAAAGCTCTGTGAAATGCTCGCAGTAGGTAATATCTTAGACGCAGCTCTCAGAATACCTACCACCGGTCCCGGCATATCCTTTGCCAGCTTAATCCATGGTGCTGAAGCAATATACTTGTCCGGAATATGATTCAGGCTGCCTCTCGCTCTGTAATCCAGGCAGATATTTCCTCCCATGCTGTGACCGAACAGGGTGATTGGAAGTCCCGGGTACATTTCTCCCGCTCTGGTTATCAGAGCATCAACGTCGCCCAGCACCTTGCTCCTCGGTGAGCAGTCCCCTCTTTTGCCTTTGGAAATGCCGTGCCCTCTCTGGTCAAAGGCCAGGCATGCGATTCCGCTTTCGCCGAGAATCCTCGCCATCCGGCAATACCTTCCCGCATGCTCACCTATTCCATGTATAATGCACATTACAGCCTTCGGATTACTGCATTCAAAGCTGTATCCTATGACCTCGTCGCTGTCTTTGTGCAGCGAAAAGTTGTCATACGGTTTTTTACTGTTTTTTGACATTATTCTTCTCTCCCATTACACGTCTATTGTAATTACTGTGGTTTCTGTTCTATATTAATCTCAATCCGGGGCATATACTTCTATTTCGAAAGGAGAATCAGACAAAATGAAACGAGTTCACGACAGCAGCTGTACCTGCTCCATATGCGAAAGCGGCCATTATGAAGCCATTGCATTTAAAGCGGGTTATGTCTGTGAAAGCTGTCTCGAGTATGTAAGATCTCATCAGACTCATCAGAAAGGTGATGAAATCAAAGCTGAGGATCGTCCGGCAGATAGACTGTAGCTCTCGGATTATCATGTCCTCGTGCGGGATGACAGAATCATCTGCTTTTTCTGCTTCTGTTCCTGTTTCTTCCTGCACTGTGGGCATGCTTTGCTCTTTCGCGATTAATTCGCTTCTTCGTTTTCTCCTTCATTATTGAGAATCCGAATTTACCCAGAGGCTGGCGTTTCAGACCGAAATATTCACCGTGATTATATGCAAGCAGACCTGCTTTATCAAGCCTTATCCGGTTATTATTGTCGTAGAGCTCCTCGTCCGCATGAACCTTTACGATTTCCGCAATAAACATATCATGGGTCGGGTATTCCCTGACCTCCATAACCTTGCATTCCAGGTTCACCGGAGACTCCTTGATCATCGGGCAGCTCACTGCCGATGCCGGTTCGAAGGTCAGCCCGGTATCAGCGGCCTTATTTACGTCTCTTCCTGATTTCACGCCGCAGTAATCTGTTGCCTTCGCAAGTTCTTCTGTTGTAAGATTAATTACAAACTCTCCGCTCTCGCTGATCAGCTTATGTGAATGTCTGGATTTTCTCACAGAAACATAAGTGATAGGAGGATCGGAATTTATTATACCGGTCCATGCAATTGTGATAATATTAGCCTGTTCTCCGCTTCCGCATGTAACCATCACGGCAGGCACCGGGTTGAGCATGGTTCCCGGTTTCATTTCTATTTTTGCCATTGCTGTTTCCCCCAATGAACGTCAGTAATCGTACGCTCACGATATCCTGAGCTTATCAAGTATTTCCGTAAAATATTCCGGAAGCTCACTGTCGAATTCCATATACTCTCCGGTTCTCGGATGAACGAAGCCGATAACCTTTGCATGTAGCATCTGTCCGTCCACATTCAGACTCTGCTTCTTAGGACCATATACCTGATCTCCCACAAGAGGATGCTTGATATATGACATGTGGACTCTTATCTGGTGGGTTCTTCCTGTCTCCAGCTGTGCTTCGATAAGGGTATACTTTCCGAAGCGTTCGAGCACTCTGTAATGAGTTACTGCATTTTTGCTGTTCTGATCTGTAACAGCCTGTCTCAGACGGTTCTTCGGATCTCTTCCGATAGGCGCATCTACAGTACCCTCATCCTCTTTTATATTGTGATATACCAGTGCTCTGTATTTCCGCGTGATAGAATGCTCTGCCAGCTGAGCGGACAGGGACTCATGAGCCATGTCATTTTTTGCTATCATCAGCAGTCCGCTGGTATCCTTATCGATTCTGTGAACTATTCCCGGCCTGATCACACCGTTAATGGACGACAGTCTGTCGCCGCAGTGATACATTACGGCATTGACCAGGGTTCCCGTGTAGTTTCCGGCTGCGGGATGGACTACCATTCCCTTCGGTTTGTTCACCACAAGTACGTCATCATCCTCATACACGATATCTATGGGGATGTTTTCGGCTTCAACTGTGAGAAGCTCCGGTTCAGGAAGAACGATTTCCACCTTGTCACCTTCAGCAGCCTTATACTTCTTCGATGTACATATCTCACCGTTAACCTTTATATTGCCCTTTTCAAACAGCTTCTGAATGAAGCTTCTTGAGGTTCCCTCAAGATTCAGTGCCAGCAGAAGGTCAATTCTTGTTCCCGCCTGAGTCTCATCTATATATATTTCATATCTGTTCTCTGATTCCATATCTCTCCCTAAGCAGTCCCGTTCAGTCTGTCTTCAAAAATCACGTAAACGAGGCATAATCCGCATCCGACAACTACAGCAATATCCGCAACATTGAATACGGGCGGGAAAATGCTGAAATCAAACATATCAGTAACGTGACCGAATAATGCACGGTCGATCAGATTGCCTATTCCTCCGCTGATTATCATAGCCCCTGAGGTATACATAAGCCAGTGTTTTCCCTTATGGGTGTGCATAAAGCCTATGGCAAGAACAACGACGATAAGCGTCACCGCTATCAGAAGTCCTGTCCTGCCCATAAGTATGCTGAAGGCTGCACCCTCGTTTTCCACGTGGGTAATCCGAAAGAAACTGCCAAGCACGTCAACTGATTCTCCCACGGCAAGCCTGGCTCTGATGGCCATCTTTGTCAGCTGGTCAATAATCAGCAGGCCTAAACCCAGTAAATAATATCTCATATACAAACTACGGGGCACAATATGCCCCGCCTCCTAAACTATTATTATTTCATGACAATAGTTCTCGTAAGATCTCCTTCCTTAGAACCAAAGTCTTCCATAAGCATTTCCTCCAGAGTTTTTTCTTTTACAACGATTGTATCTCTGGACTTATCGTTGGCATTCACAGCCGGTTCCGCAGCAGCGACTCTAGTCTGAGCAGTGTCTCTGCCTGTCAGGAATTCTCTCTCCAGCTCAGCAATCAGGTCCTCTGTCGATCCGTCAATCTGGCTCAGCTCATCCCTGAGAAGCTCCTTATATCTGTCTTTGAATTTTTTAACTCTGACAGCCAGTCTCTCACCCTCTTCAGTAAGCTTGCTGATGGATTCCTTCGCCTCTCTCTGTATTGCCTCCGCATTGGCATTTGCATTGTTGATAATTACTTCAGCTCTCTTTTCGGCGCTCAGCGAAATATCGCCCATAAGCTTCTTCGCTGATTCCAGAGTGTTAAGCATGGATGATTCAGATTTCTTGTACTGTCTCAGATCCGCATCCAGCTCTGCAACAGTCTCCCTGAGTCTTTTGTTCTCATCCAGAAGCTGTTGAAAATCAAGAATGATCTCGTCAAGGAAATTGTCTACATCTTCAGTTTTATATCCTCTTACCGCTCTTCCGAATTCTTTTACTTCTATATCGTGTGGTGTAAGCATAATCGTTCCTCTCAAGTATTAAAAGATTATATAAACAAGCATCATCAGCAGTCTTGCGACAATACGAACCATTATAAATGCCAGCAGTAATGAAAAATCAAGCATTCCCGTGTTTGCGCCAAGTCTGTACAGAAGCGCTCTGCACGGTGATACGACAGGTTCGGTCAGTCTGACCATTACGGCATATGCCTTTCCTGCAGGTGAATACGGATCTCTTGCAAACCAGCTGAGAATTGCACGAATGCAGAGTGCCATAACTATCAGGTCAGCAAACCAGCTTATTGCTCTTAATAATATTATTTTCAAACTCATACCCTCCAAGGATTATCAGAATCGTCTGCACCGAATCCGGACTGCTTCTGAGACTGTGTAGCAGCGATGTCCACATTCTCCGGCGCAAAGATGAAGATGTTGTTAGCCACCTTCTGAACGTTGCCCTGCAGTGCATATGTTGCACCGCTCATGAAATCGAAGATTTTTCTTGCAACCTCTGTTTCCAGCTTTTCAAGGTTAATGATTACCGGTCTTCTTCCCTTCAGGCTGTCTACCAGCTTAGGACATTCGTCAAATGATTTAGGCTCGATAAGCACCAGCTTGAACGCACTCGTTCCTGTCATTGAAAAGCGCTTCTCGTTCGCCTTCGGCGCAGCAGATGCAGATGGAGCCTTCGGTGCGCCCATCGGCTTGCTGTACGGCAGTTCGCGCTCAGGCATCTTTCTTGTCTCCTGAACGATCTTTGCCTTGGCCGCATTAACCTCTTCCTCTGTAATCATTTCATCGTCTTCGATTTCTTCAATTCCTATCATCTTCTTAATTGATTCCGCAAAACTCATAATAATCTCCTTTATTTTTCTTCACTTCTGTAATCTCTATACCCGAAAATGGCAGTTCCGACTCTGATCAGGTTGGAGCCCTCCAGGATTGCAACCTCAAAATCGTGTGTCATTCCCATTGAAAGATACTCAAAGTCAACTCTGTCTAAATCCGAATCTCTGTACTTGTCGTACAGAGCCTTTACTTCCGCAAAATA
This sequence comes from Emergencia sp., assembly GCA_051883055.1. Classification (GTDB taxonomy): domain Bacteria; phylum Bacillota; class Clostridia; order Peptostreptococcales; family Anaerovoracaceae; genus Senimuribacter. Next base: position 10,026 of record JBJESZ010000105.1, on the reverse strand, counting down.
TCCCCTTATCTCGTTAGGGTCATCCGCATACGGTGCAATGCACATCATTCCCTTGATCGTTACATTCGGACACTGCTCTGAGATGTCCCTGATCAGCTGGTCGGTCTCCTCAGTTGTGATGCCGAACTTGGACTCCTCCATAGCCGAGTTGACCTGAATAAGTATATCCATATTAATTCCGTGCTGACCCGCTCTCTTGTCTATTTCCTTTGCAAGCTTTAGAGAATCAACGGAATGAATCATGGAAACCTTATCGATGATGTACTTTACCTTGTTAGTCTGAAGGTGGCCTATCAGATGCCATCTTACAGGCTTAACCTTATCATACTTGTCCAGAATCTCCTGAACCTTGTTTTCTCCAATATCAGTGATACCTGCGTCTATCGCCTCATTCATCTCTTCAGGAGTGTGAAGCTTGGTTACTGCTACAAGAAGGACATCCTCAGCCTTTCTGCCGGACTGTTCTGCAGCCTTTGCCTTCAGTTCCTGGATATAATCTATGTTTGATTTGATTGACATCTGCAATCGCCTTCCTTTCCCGAATACATTTATTTATTTCTTAGGATTTCTTAGTACTACATCATATATTTCAACTGTTAAATGTTCTTTTCCCTTTTCATCGTAGTATCTGGTATCGCTGACAAGAGACTTCTCTCCGTCAGTCTTAATCACCTGAACAGGCACAAAGGATACATTTCCGATCTTATCCTGTACATATACTCCTTCCTGTCCCTTTTCCTTTACAATGCTCTTGTTTTCAACAAGAAGTCCACGTTCCTCATATGTAACAAGCTGGACATTGTCAATGACTCTCAGCTCTCCGAACTTTCCGTAAAAATGATCCGTTGTCAGGATAATCTTACACGAGTCACCTTCCTCCTGCATGGCATATACAGTGGTTTTCAGGGTTATATCATCGAGCTCCACACTGATTGTCTTCCCCTCCTCATACCTGTCCATATGATTCTTTGGAATATAGCAGACCAGGTACCAGCTGGTTCTGTCGACTATTTTAAAAACAGGTTCGCCCTTGTTTACCGTCTCACGATTCAGAGCGACTACGTTCTTCTGGGTAATCTGCTCAAAGAATTCCTTTTTCTTCTTAAGCATCGTTTTCGGAGTAAGCTTTCTCTCCAGGCCGTCCGCATAGTAGCATACCACGCCTCCGCTCTTAACGTTGTACGTGTCAGTCTTAACGGCTTTGGTTCCTGTCTTTTCAAGAATTCCTTCATAGCGGCTGCTTACCTCGCCGTCCGTATCGCCTTCAACAGCCATCACAGTGGAGCCCTTTCTGAGCAGGTCTCCCTCCTCTATGTAGTAGTTCGTCGAGCCTCCGTGATTGGTGATGTAAAGCTTTTCATTTCTTACAACGTAGCCTGTCGTCGTGTCGCTCAGCTTCATTTCCCCGTAGGTGATATTGTATGTAGGCTCAAGCGCCCCTGATATCTTCGGGAAAACATAAATTGTAATATAAAGAACAATCAGTACCAGAATGTACATTAAAATTACAGGCTTTTTTTTCTTCTTTTTCATAGCTACATTTTACATCATTTCAGTATTTTTTCCAATACCTTCTGCTCATCTTTTGATAAATCGTCACAAGATTTCACAAACTCTTCAAACAGGTCCGGACGCACCTCCCTGGTCAGTCTGAGAGACTGTTCCAGCTTCCACAGGTGTATCATCTTATGATTGCCGCTGAGCAGCACCTCCGGCACCTCCATGCCCCTGTAATTTCTCGGTTTTGTGTACTGCGGATACTCAAGCAGCCCTGAGTAGATTGACTCTTCCATGGCTGATTCCTCCCCTGCAAGCACTCCTGGAATGAGGCGCGCAACAGCATCTATCAAAACCATCGCAGGCAGTTCTCCCCCGGTAAGGACGTAGTCACCGATTGACACCTCCTCCATGTTCCAGTAATCGATTACCCTCTGATCAACTCCCTCATAGTGTCCGCACAGGATGGTGAGCTCATCGTCAAGCTCAGCCAACTCCTTTATTTTTTCCTCGTTGATAATTCTTCCTCTCGGTGACATGTACAGGATTCTCTTTCCCTGTACGTCAAGCGACTCCAGTGCGTTGAATATAGGGTCTGCAAGCATTACCATTCCCGGTCCGCCTCCGAAAGGATACTCGTCGGCCTTGTCTCTCTTCTCCCTGCTGAAATCTCTGATATTTATAAAGTTAAGTTCAAGTATTCCCTTTTCCGCAGCCTTTCCCAGGATGCTTCCCGTCACTGCACCGAACATTTCCGGAAAAAGGGTCAAAACATTAATTTTCATATTCCGGATACCTACTCCTCAAGCATGCCCTCAATCAGGCTCAGTCTGATAAAACCTTCCTCAAGGCTTACCTCTTTCACAAACTCCTTTACTGCCGGAACTAAAATATCCCGGCCGCTGTCAGTTTTGATAACGTATACGTCTTGGGCAGACGGCTGGAGAACGTCCTTCACAACGCCGATCCTGCCGCTGTCATCCACAGCCTGAAGGCCGATAAGATCTCTTATATAAAAGGTATCGTCAGGAAGCTCATCAAGGTCTTCTTCTGTGATGAATACGTCCTTGTTCTTCATTGCTTCTGCATCGTTTCTGTTATCTACGCCGGCAAGCTTCAGGATGACCATCTCCTGCTGATACCTGACTTTTTCAATTTCATACTCCGTATTTTCAACTATTATACGGTCCAGCTCCTCATATCTCTCTTTATATCCCGAATAATTGTAGACCTTCACCTCTCCGCGAAGGGCAACAGCGTTTACTATTCTGCCTATTTTTATTTTTTCCATCATTATTCTCCCGATACTAAATTATCCCAATACGAATTTGGCACATGAAAAATCATAAAAATGATAAGTTCATGTGCCTGAATATAATCATATTATTCGTCTTCTGAAAGGATCTCTACTGATACCTTCTTATTCTGTTTTGTAGCTGCAGCTTTTACAACGGTACGAAGTGCCTTTGCAATTCGACCCTGTTTGCCGATAACTTTTCCCATGTCGTCAGCAGCCACTCTCAGTTGCAAAACATTGCCCTGGCCTTCAGCCTGCTCTGTGACAACCACGTGTTCAGGATTTTCAACCAGTGCCTTTGCGATAGATTCAACTAACTTAGTCACTTGGCCTCACCGCTTTCCACTATTTTACAATTCCAGTCTTCTGGAAAAGACCCTTAACAACGTTTGTAGGCTGAGCTCCGTTTGCTAACCATTTCTGAGCCTTCTCGTCGTCGATCTTGATTGTAGGTGGTTCAGTCAGCGGGTTGTAGTATCCGATCTCTTCGATGAACTTTCCGTCTCTAGGTGTGCGGGAATCTGCAACAACTACTCTATAGAAAGGCTTCTTGTGAGCTCCCATTCTCTTTAATCTGATCTTTACCATAATTATTTCCTCCTTGATCTCTTTCCTTAAAATTGATTAAAATAAACCTCTGAATAATTTGTTTCTCTTAAGCGCCTTAGGGTTGTTGAACTGCTTCATCATCTTCTTAACTTCCTCATAACGCTTAATCATATTGTTTACCTTGCTTACCGGCTGACCTGAGCCTGCAGCAATTCTTTTTCTTCTGCTTGCATTAAGCAGATTAGGATTCTTTCGCTCTTCTATGGTCATGGACTGAATGATGGCTTCCATCTGACGGAATTCCTTCTCGCCCTCTTCAATATCCACGCCCTTCATCTGAGCAGGTGACATTCCCGGAATCATTTCCATGATCTTTCCAAGTCCGCCCATATTCTTAACCTGTCCCATCTGGTCCAGGAAATCCTCTAATGTAAACTGGTTTTTCTTAAGCTGCTTTTCCAGCTTCTCAGCCTTTTCCTGATCGAATGCCGCCTCTGCCTTTTCGATAAGAGAGAGCATGTCGCCCATTCCCAGGATTCTGCTTGCCATTCTTTCAGGATGGAAGGGTTCCAGAGCATCGAACTTTTCGCCCATACCCATAAACTTAATCGGCTTGCCTGTAACCTTCTTTGCAGAAAGAGCCGCACCGCCTCTCGAGTCACCGTCCATCTTGGTCATTACGATACCGTCTACTCCGAGCTTTTCATTAAAGCCCTCCGCAACGTTTACCGCATCCTGACCTGTAAGAGCGTCCACAACCAGCAGAATTTCATGCGGTCTGACAGTTCCCTTGATGTTCACAAGTTCGTCCATCAGCTCCTCATCTATCTGAAGACGTCCGGCTGTGTCGACGATAAGAACATCAAAACCTTTTCGCTCCGCCTCCTGCTTTGCTGCCAGAGCAATCTGTGCAGGATCCCTGCTGTCTCTCATTGTGAAGACAGGCGTATTCACAGCCTTTCCCACAACCTCCAGCTGGTCGATAGCGGCAGGTCTGTAAATATCGCAGGCAGCCATCATAGGCTTCTTGCCGTGCTGCTTCAGGTAGTTTGCAAGCTTTCCGCAGGTAGTTGTCTTACCTGTACCCTGAAGGCCGACCATCATTATGGTTGTAAAGCCTGACGGTGAATAGGTAAGCTTGCTGTTGGTTCCGCCCATTAAATCAATGAGCTCCTGATTTACAATTTTTATTATCTGCTGCGTAGGTGTCAGGCTTTCCAGTACTTCTGAGCCCATGCACTTTTCCTTGACGTCACTTACAAAGCTCTTTACAACCTTGAAGTTTACATCCGCCTCCAGAAGTGCAAGCTTGACCTCTCTCATAGCCTCATTGATATCAGCCTCGGTCAGGACTCCTTTTCCCTTAAGCTTCTTAAAAGCACCCTGCAACTTGTCTGATAAGCTTTCAAATGCCATATATTCTACTCCAGACTGTTAATTACAAGTTTGATTGATTCAAGTTCTCTTGCGAGGTCTTCATCCTTATCCGTATGATCTTCAATCAGCCTGTCTATGGATCTGTCGATCCGGCTGATTGCCTCCTTGGACTTCATGAACTTATTCACCAGGCCCAGCTTCTCCTCGTACTCAGCAAGAGATTTTTCCGCGGATTTCAGTGATTCGTGAACCGCAGTTCTGGAAATTCCAAACTCCTGAGCTATCTCTGCAAGAGACAGGTTCTCCTCATGATAGAGCTCCATAACCTGCTGTTTTCTCTGAGTCAGAAGCTGTCCGTAGAAGTCGTACAAAAGACTTGCTTCCATTATTTTATCCATCATAACGTTCTATATATTATCATAAGGCAAAATAGCTGTCAAGGTTTTTTCCTTAACAGCTATAAAATAATTTTCGTCGTTTTTCGCCCTTATTTTCTTACCTGTGAAAGGTATGTGACTGTAAACTTGTTGTTTTCCTCCATAAGCTGCATCAGCTGTTCATATTCGCCTGATGCTTCGCTTTTGTTTGCGTCTGAAATCATGTTCAGAATCGACTTCCAGCTAAAATCCGGCTCATAGACGATTTCCTTTACAGTGCATCCCTGCAGCTTATAAGTGCTCATCATATCGGAAGCCGCATCCCCTAACAGGCCAATTTCATCAACAAGGCCTATTTTCTTTGCCTGAGCCGCAGTATAGATTCTTCCGTCCGCAATTTTCTTTACGTCCTTTATTTTCATATTGCGCCCTTCGGCAACAATTCCCACGAACTGCTCATACGCTTCATCAACAAGGCTCTGGAAGATTTCCTTCTGTTCCTTTGTCAAAGGCTCCACGCTGCTTCCCATAGCCTTGTTCTCACCGGAGGTGATCGTTACGGTTTTGATACCTGCCTTCTCCAGAAGGCCTGAAATATCGTAGAGCGTTCCTATGGTTACACCTATGGAACCGGTCCAGCAGTTCCGGTTTGCAATAATCTTGTCGCACGGTGCAGATATGTAGTAACCTCCCGACGCAGCCATAGACTCCATGTATGAATATACCGGCTTGTTAGCCGTCTTATAATCCTCGATGGCAAGATAAATCTCATCCGACTCGTAAACCGCGCCTCCCGGAGTGTTCAGGCTGATAATGAGACCCTTATTGTGCTCATCCTTTTTCATCTGACTGATGCGGTTAAGCAGCCATGTCTGGTTGTATTCCTCGCTGTCCTCTCCGATTGTTCCGTGAATCTTCAGAACTCCTATATAGTCCTCATCGAATTCATAGGCATCCGCGCTGCTTTTGCCTCCAAGCAGCGAGCCCGCAGAAAAGCCTGACAGATTTATTGCAACTCCCGCCAGTACCACGATTGCAACAATCAGCACAATAATGAGGATTCCTTTCCCTACAGCACTGCCGCCCTTTCTTTTTCCTGACTTTGCAGAATGCAGCTCTTGCGGATCATATGTATATACTACTCTCTGAGAATTATTGTCCGGTGTGTTGTGTTCCATTGTTCCACCCCTTTTCAAAACGCTGAAATATCATATAAGTCTTAATATTTTAACATTCTCCCGATTTTATGTCAATTTTCAGATGCCTGTTGCAGAATTTGACAACAACACCGGTAAAAACAGCCGCAATCAGCGTGCCCTCTCTCGTGCCCAGAATCTGTCCCCTGAAGAATATAAGGGAAAGGGCCACTGCAATCAGAACGCATGATACATCAAAGCCGATTTTCACATTGCCAAACTCTATGCCCGTCCTGTCACTGACAGCCTTAACGAAGGCCTCTCCTGAATTCATAATCACATTTGCCGATACTGATATGTGCACGCCCAGCCCCAGAACCATGGTTCCTGCTATTACGAGGGCTATTCTGGTCGCATACAGTTCCGTCGGTATCCCCGCTACCATAAGCATTCCGATGTCAGTAAACCATCCGAACAGAAAGGACAGCGGCACCTGCAGCAGCTGATAAATTCTGAAATCACGTCTCAGTATCACAATCTGCCCCAGAATCAAAACGCAGTTCCATATTATAAGCCAGTTTCCCAGACTGAGGAAGTCGAATTTTATGCATAATATATTTGCAACGGATGATACGGGAGACACTCCCAGCTCTCCGTGTTTGGTAATCGCAACTCCTACTGCACATACAAAAAGTCCTGTAATAAATACTGTATATCGCGTCACCAGTTCCTTTTTCGTCATCGTCATATTATCTTATCTACCTCCAATTCAGTTACATTCTTTTACATTTTACAACCATTTTCGCTCATTGTACAGCATATTCGTTTTGCAAAGTGTCCGTTGATATGGTACAATTTACATAAGTTCAATCCATTGAAAGGGTGATTTTGTGGTCTACGACGTGATAATCATCGGTGCCGGTGCTTCGGGTCTCTTTGCGGCATCAAATATCAAAACCGACAGAGGCCTGGTACTTGAAAAAACACATCGTCCGGGAACCAAGCTTCTCATGAGCGGTTCAGGACAGTGCAACATCACACACGGCGGTGATATCAGAGACTACATCACACACTATGGAGAACACGGAAAGAAGATACGCAGCTGCCTGTACAGGCACAACAATCTTGAACTTGTTGAATTCCTGCATTCACACGGGGTTGAAACCGTTACGCGTGAGGATGGCAAGGTATTTCCCAAGTCCATGAAGGCGGCTGATGTACTCAACCTGCTTTTACGTCTGGCAGAATCAAACGGTTTTGATATTCTCAGAGACACGCAGGTCACGGGCATATCGCAAACCGGGGCAGAATCTGATTCCGATGGCTGCCTTAAGGTGATAACCACAAGAGGAACCTACAGGGCGATGAGACTGATAATCGCCACCGGAGGCTGTTCATACCCGACTACAGGCTCCGACGGAAGCTTCTTCAGAATACTGCATAATGACTTGGGTCTGGAAATTACATCCCTTCAGCCTAGTCTGTCACCTGTAAACGTTTACGACTATCCCTATGGGGAGCTTTCCGGCATTTCTTTTCCCCGTACTTCGGTTACCCACTGGAGAGACGGGAGGAAGATTTCTCAGAACCAGGGTGACGCCCTGCTTCTGACACACAGAAATTTTTCAGGGCCACTGATTATTAATCACTCCCGATACATGAAAACGGGGGATATAATCAGGTTCAACTACATCTACCCTGCTGACTTCCGTGAGGCGCTGGAGTGCATAACAGCTGCCATGGACGGAAACCGGTCAGGCATAGCAGGCGTTACGGCATCCCTGTTCAATCTGCCGAAAAGCTTTGCGAAGGCCATCTGCGCGCGTGCAGGCGGCAAGGCAAGAGCTGTTGCAGCCCTGCTGACTGAGGATGAGTATGCTGTAAAATCGGTGGAAGGATTCAGGACAGCCATGGCTACGGCCGGGGGAATAGAGCTGTCAGAGGTAAATCTGAAAACCATGGAACTGAAAAAGCATCCGAATATTTTTGCAATCGGTGAATGCCTGGATGTTGACGGCGATACCGGCGGATATAATCTGCAGTTCGCTTATTCATCCGCAAAGGCAGCTGCCGATACCATTTTACAAAGAGAATAAATTAAGTGAACAAAGTAATTGAACAATACAATTGAAAGGAATGGATTAGAAATGAATAAACCAATAACGGGGGTACGGAGCCTGCTTCTTCGCGGGGTGAGCCTGCTGTGCATCTTATGCGTGACCGCAGCGTTCACACTCACAGTATCCACGGAAGACGCTTCTGCCTATACGACCAAACAGCTTCAGACATCCGTTGCAACAGACACTATTACCACAGGCAGCAAGACCTGCGGTGATTATTTCAAGCTGACTACGGAAGGTTCATATATTAATGTGGAGTTCAAGCACGAGCAGGACTACAGCGAGGGTCTGTCTCCAAGACTTATCCAGTATCCGCTGCCAACTAACAGTGTAAGATCGGATAAAATAGTATCCGGCTCAAGTTCAAGCAAAAACACTATAATTGAGAACCCTTCCGGCCTGGAAGCAAATTCAACGGTATATTTTTCATATAACTGTGCAGGCTTTGCTGACGGAACCTATTACTTCAGAATCTGCGGAAACAATTTTGCTGCGGAATCTGCTGCCGGACTTACGAACTACCCTTCTCTGTTTGCAGGTGCGAAGGTCGTGATTAAGGATGGTCAGCCTACACTGCACAAATTTGCTAACATTTCGTCTGCAAACAAGACTCTTGCAAATTCAGTAAGCTACACAAAGTCAAATACGAAGAGCTTAACTGATTACAGATATCAGCTGTTCTACAAGAAAGGGACTTCAAGCAATCCGAGAAAAATATCAGCAACTACAGAGGCTAACTATTACAAGAAGATATCAGACAAGATTGTAAAAGATGCCGGTGCGACGACCAACTACGAGAAGGCCTACGCTATCTTCCGCTTTGTAGCAGGTAACTTCTACTACGATAACAATGCCATTGCAAACGGAAGAAGAGCATACGACGATCCGTACTATAATCTGAAGTATCAGCAGAACAAGACAGGCAACAGCTATAATGCCTACAGCGGCAAGGTTGCCCTTCACTGTGACGGTTTTGCGGGAATATACACTGCTCTTGCCAGAGCTCAGGGAATTCCTACCAGAATGGTATACGGACATAAGATCGTTCAGGGCAAGACATCCTGGGAGGTAGAAACCGCTACGCTCCTGAAGAAGAACAACCATACCTGGGTTCAGTGCCGTATCGGAGGTCGCTGGGTAAACATCGACCCTCAGCAGGGAAGCTCTAATACCTATGGTTCTACTTCTTCCAAGACGGACAAGAAATGGAAGAAATCATCGATTGTCAAGAACTACTATTTCGATATATCGTACGATCAGTTCGCAGCAACTCACAAGTTCATAAAGCTGGTAATCTAGTCAAAAAATTATCCCCCGCATCAGATGCGGGGGATTTCCTTATGCAGCAAACGGCGGTTCGGGTTTCGAACCGCCTGTTTTATTTCAATCTGACCAAGATGGGCGTCGCGTTAACGGCATAAACCGTTAACGCGACAGCACCTTTGCGCTGTCTTGATTTGTCTTACTCTGGCCTGCGTTGTTTTGCTCTGTCTTGCGCGGCTTTGCTCTGGGTTGCTCTGCCTTGCTCGACTCTGTGCCGCCTGGCACTTAAACAGCCCTGCTTTTTCATTTCATAAATCGATGTTTTTATGCACGTGCCTGATTTTGCGATTTTCACGTAAGGGTCAAAACGTGGGCACATATATAAAAGAAAAATCTCCCTTGTCTACAAA
>JBJESZ010000104.1:0-4911 GCA_051883055.1 Emergencia sp. | reverse complement strand
TCCTAAAGGTTGAGGTCGTAATCAGTTCACTTTATGAGCATTTTATCAGGCATCCGGAAAAAATTCCTGAAGAGCTCAGAATGCTTATAGAAAGAGACGGCGTTAATACTATAGTCAAAGACTATATTGCAGGAATGACTGACAGATTTGCTATTAATCTGTACTCCGAGCTTTTTGTACCTAAATCCTGGAAATAAAATTTATATAACTTTTTCAAAAAATAATAAAGGAAAATCCCACATTTTGTAGAATAAGATATTGAAGAGTAATATTCGGAGGTATTGATGGGATTTTCCTTTTCTAATTCCACAATTGAAAATATAAAGAGTCAGGTGAATATCGTTGATGTAGTTGGCCGTGTAGTACAGCTTAAGAGGGCCGGATCTAATTATAAGGGGGTTTGCCCGTTTCATAACGAGAAGACACCTTCTTTTGTTGTCTCTGAAACCAAGCAGATTTTCACATGCTTCGGATGCGGGGCTACAGGTGATGTTATAGAGTTTGTAAAGCGCTACTATAACCTGGAATTTGGTGAGACAGTAGAGAAAATTGCAGGGGAGTATGGAATAGCCGTCGAAAAAAAATCCTATAATGACAATCGGGAAGAATATTATCGGGCAAATAAGCTGGCAGCGCAGTTCTTTTACAGGTCATTTACAGAAAAGGCAAATAAAGGGTATGCGTATATGCACAGTCGTGCCATAACACCTCCTGTTCTAAAGAAATTCGGTATAGGTTATGCTGATGAACAGTGGGACAGCCTGTACAGATTCTTATCAGAGCAGGGTGTCGATAATAAAATTATGGTAGAGCTAGGTTTAGTTTCTGAAAAAAATGGTAAATACTATGATAGATTCAGAAACCGCCCGATTTTTCCGATTATAAGCACTAACGGAAAGGTAATCGGTTTTGGCGGACGTGCGATAGACCCCGGTGATAATCCTAAATATCTTAATTCACCGGAAAGTAAAATATTTCAGAAAAAAAATAACCTGTACGGGTTGAATCTGTCAAGGCAGGATGTGGGTAAGGAGGACTGCATTATCATAGTCGAGGGATATATGGATGTTATCTCTCTTTACCAGAGCGGTATAAGAAATGTGGCTGCATCCCTGGGTACGGCCCTGACTGAGAATCAGGCAAGACTTATCAAGAGATATACCCGTAACGTGGTTTTGACCTATGATGCCGACAATGCCGGAAGAGCCGCCGCCCTCAGGGGCATGGAGATTCTCCGGAAGGAAGGCCTGAAGGTTAAGGTGCTTCACGTAACGGACGGTAAGGACCCGGACGAGTACATAAAGAAGAACGGAAAAAATGCGTTTCTTGAATTAATAGAAAGTACAGCCCTTCCGTATGCAGATTACAAGCTGGAATCCGCAAAGGCGGGGTTCAATCTGGACCGTGATGAGGACCGGCTGGATTACATGAAAAGGGCCGTTGAGATTCTCAGGGAGCTTAGTCCTGTGGAGCAGGATGTTTACATAAAGAAACTGTCCAGAGATATCAGGATTGCCGAGGCGGCAATCAGACGGGAACTGAACGGTTCCTCTCAGACCGAGAATCGTGCTTATGCACCACAGAGAGAGGTTGAAGAAGAAATTATACAGGAGATGACTCCTGTTGAGAAAACGCTGATTAAGGTAGCTCTTACTGAGGAAGACTATATCGACAGGCTGAAGGCCTATGAGGGTGTTTTTACCAGTGATTTCGGAAGAAAGATGTATGAGATACTGAAATCTGAACATGAGAAAACGGGCCGGATCGACCTGAAGCTTATTATGGACGGCATGTCTGCAGGGGAAGCGCAGCTTCTTCAGGAAATTGTGGACAGCGTCATCATCGCGGGCAACGAGGAGCGTGTTTTCGATGAGTGCGTTAATACATGGAAGAAACAGCTTTTGAACGAGGAGCTTGATAAGATTAACACTCTTCTGGACATGGCCGATGAAGTGGAAAATCAGGACAGAATCAAAGAGCTGATGCTGAGAATGATGGAAATACAGAAAGAACTTAAGTGCTTATAGGGGGATAAAATGAACACAGAAGAAAAGAACAAGACAGCTGCTAAGGATAAGGATAAGGTTGCTGAGGCAATGACTCCGGAACAGATTAAGGCTGATATTCTGAACAAGCTGACAAGCGTGGCGAAAACAAAAAAGAATACACTGACTTATGCGGATATTGCAGAGTGCCTGGATGGAACCGACCTGGACAAACAGACTGTAGACGATATCTATGAAACTCTGTTATCTCGCGATATAGAGATAGGCACTGAGTCAGAAGATGACTTTGCCGTTATTCTTGACGATGATGACGGGGATAAGGACAAGGAAGATGACGGCATCGTTGTAAACGAGGCCGGAGAAATCGATATTGAAGCTACACTTCCTAAGGGTGTAGCTGTGGATGACCCTGTCAGAATGTACCTTAAGGAAATCGGTAAGGTGCCTCTGCTTTCAGGAGACGAGGAAATCGAACTTGCCAAGAGAATGGAGCAGGGTGATGAAGAAGCAAAGAAAAAGCTTTGTGAAGCAAACCTGAGACTTGTAGTAAGTATCGCAAAGAGATATGTTGGACGCGGAATGCTGTTCCTGGATCTTATTCAGGAGGGTAATCTGGGTCTGATTAAGGCTGTAGACAAGTTTGACTACAGAAAGGGATACAAGTTCTCCACATATGCAACATGGTGGATCAGACAGGCAATTACAAGATCAATTGCTGACCAGGCAAGAACTATAAGAATTCCGGTACACATGGTAGAAACCATCAACAAGCTGATCAGGGTATCCAGACAGCTGCTTCAGACCTATGGCAGAGAGCCGCTTCCTGAAGAAATTGCAAAGGAGATGGGAATCTCCGTAGATAAAGTCAGAGAAATCCAGAAGATTGCACAGGAACCGGTTTCACTGGAAACTCCAATCGGTGAGGAGGAAGACAGCCACCTTGGTGACTTTATTCCTGATGACGATGTACCTGCACCGGCAGAGGCTGCCGCATTCTCTATGCTTAAGGAGCAGCTGGTTGAGGTGCTTGATACTCTTACTGACAGAGAGCAGAAGGTTCTTAAACTGAGATTCGGTCTTGAAGACGGACGTGCAAGAACACTGGAAGAGGTAGGCAAGGAGTTCGACGTAACCAGAGAAAGAATCAGACAGATCGAAGCCAAGGCTTTGAGAAAACTGAGACATCCAAGCAGAAGCAAGAAGCTTAAGGATTATTTAGAATAAAAGCACTGTTATAAAAAGCGCGATGTTTATTTAGTATATCAGGAGAGATTCTATGAAGTTAAGTGATAGATTACAACTGATTGCTGATGAGATTATTGCAGGTGAAACCATGGCAGACATCGGAACTGACCATGGTTTTTTGCCATTGTATCTGATGGAGTCGGGAATATGCCCCCACGTCATTATGGCAGATATCAGCAAGGGCTCGTTGGCAAAGGCAGATGAAAACTGCAAACTTGCAGGACCGGGAAAAACATACGATCTGAGACTCGGCGACGGTATAGATGTTCTCGAGGACGGGGAGGTTGATGTTGCTGTTATTGCGGGTATGGGCGGGCTGCTGATACGTGACATTCTTGACTGGAACGTGAAAAAGAGCCGTTCAATAAAAAGATATATTTTTCAGCCCCGCAACAAGGTGGGCGCACTGAGACACTGGCTGTACCTGAATGGTTTTGATATCGAAAAGGAGAGCCTTGTCAGAGAGGGAAAATACATCTGTGAGATTCTTACTGTCCGGACAGGAGAAGAAAATAAACGGAACGCGGAATATACGGCAGACTTTGACTACCCGGACAGCCTGCTTGAATGGAACGGTCCGCTTACCGAGGAATACCTTCTTTCAAAGCTTGAGCTTGAAAACAGCATTTACCAGAACATTCTGAGCAACAGCCGAAACCCGGAAGCTGAAGGCGTGAGGGCAAAGGCAAAGGTTGACAAAATAAAATATCTTCTCGCTCAGCTGAATAAACGAACAAAGAACTAAACGGAGAATAACTGGAGAAACGAAATGAATAAGACTGATTTTTCGAAAATTATTGAAGCATTTTGTCCGCCTCAGCTGGCTGAGCCGTGGGATAACTGCGGATTTCAGATTAACAGTGAAGGTGACAGTGTGGAATGTGTTCTTGTGGCTCTCGAGGTTACATCAGAGGTTATTGACGAGGCTGTTGAACGGGGCGCTGATATGATAGTGACTCATCATCCGCTGATTTTCGGCGGTGTAAAGTCAATCGATGCCCGCGACGTTACGGGCGGTTATATATCAAAACTCATTAAGCATGACATCTCAGTGTACTCATGTCATACGAGTTTTGATAAAATGGAAGGCGGAAACAATGATTATATCGGACGTATTCTTGATCTGGAAAACGTCAGGGCTTTTGACAGAGATAACGGTTTCTGCAGAAAGGCAGAGACTCCGTTTGAAATCACCTTCAGTGAGATGATTCATCAGGTTTCTGAAGCATTTCAGATAGACGAAAAGTATTTCAATACGGTGGGTGACAGAACCAGAAGCATAAACTGTATCGGATGGTGCAGCGGCAGCGGCGGCGAATTTATCAGGGATGCTGTCAGTGAAGGCTGTGATCTTTATATTACAGGGGATGTAAAGTATCACGATGCAATGTATGCTGCAGAAAGCGGTATCTGTATACTTGACGCGGGGCATTTCGGCAGTGAGAAGATTTTTGTGGAAAATATGGCTGATATTCTCCGTTATGAATTGAAAGAGTACGATATAGAAATACTTGAATCAATAGTGGACATTAATCCATTTGTATGATAAAATTACTCAATTGTGGGTAGGTCAGACAATCGCGTGCCTTGTGCACATCTGTGCACATGCATGAGGAAAGTCCGGGCTCCATAGGGCGAGGATGCCGGATAACGTCCGGCG
>JBJESZ010000103.1:3916-5025 GCA_051883055.1 Emergencia sp. | reverse complement strand
CTGATTCCGAGAATCATCATAAGAAATCTTTTCTTATATCTGAATACATTTCTGAGAGAAACCTTTCTCAGGAAGCTCAGTCTGTTCCAGACGAACGAAACTCTCTCAAGGAGAATTCTCTTGCCGCTCTTAGGAGCTTTAGGCCTGATCATCTGTGCAGGAGTCTCCCTTATTTCACCCATAATTGAAATCAGAGTTGCACCCATGGAGCATATCAGTGCAGCAGCAGTTGTTGCAAGTCCCAGCTTCCAGTTGATTACATAAAGAATGTCTGCACTGAAGTCATACATCATTCCGTAGGCTTTCCAAATGACAGCAGGGAAAATATATGAGCCCGAAAAGAATCCTGCAAGAGCTCCTATAAGTGATGCACTTCCAGAGTAGAACAGATACTTGCCCATTACGGCCGAATTGCTGTATCCAAGAGCCTTAAGCACTCCAATCTGAGTTCTCTGTTCATCAACCATTCTGGTCATCGTGGTCATGCACACCAGAGCGGCAACCAGGAAGAAGAAAACAGGGAAGACCTTCGCAATTCCGTTAACAATCTGAGAATCACTCTCAAAACATGCATATCCCACGTTGGTGTTTCTGTCCAGAAGGTAAGTGTCAGCCTTCTTGATATCCTTAATCTTTTTATATGATTTTTTCAGCTCAGCCTTTGCATCGTCAAGCTCCGCCTTTGCGTCGGCGAATTCCCGTTCCGCCTTGGCATAATTCGAAGCATATTCTGACTCGCCCTCATTCAGCTCCGCTTTCTTTTCTTTAATAGTGGCGCGTCCTTCTTTAATCTGGGCAAGACCGGCCTGAGCTTCTGCGAGCTTGGCCTCCAGAGCTGCCTTCTGTGCTTCCAGCTCATCTGTGGGCTGACCATAGGACTTAGAAGCGGCAATTCCCTGTTCAATCTGAGCGATGCCGCCCTTCAGTTCCGCAATTCCGTCATTGAGTTCTTTTTCCTTGGAATCAAGGTCTTTTTCCGACTTCTCTATTTCGCCCCAGCCGTTATCAAGCTCACTGCGGGCGTCAGCCAGTTTTGCGTACGCGTCTGCACGTTCAGACTCATATTCCGCCAGCCCTTCATCGTACTCCTTCTTTCCGTCCTTCCATTC
>JBJESZ010000103.1:0-3816 GCA_051883055.1 Emergencia sp. | reverse complement strand
ACCCAGCTTATGGTCTATTACACATTCGTCTGCTGCTTCAGGCATGCGCCCTTCCGCAAGCTCCAGAGTATTTATCTTTTCAGTCACTGAGTGAATGCTCAGAACCTTATCCTCGTCGCTGTCATCTGTATGATAGAGCATATCCGTGCTGATGGAGGGCTCCACCGCCTCGGCGTCTTCAAGTTTTGACAGCTGGCGGATATCCTCATCCTCGAAACCCAGTGTGGAGACCAGGCGATAGTCGTAGAGGTTGTGCTCCGCAAGGTATAAGTCTGTGGTGGTAACCATTGCCTCCTTTGTAACCTTAAGACCGGAGAAGAAGCCGACCCCCAGTGCTACTATTGCAAGGATGGCTATATAACGGCCCAGACTCGACCGTATTTCTCTAAAAGTGGATTTTTTCAGCATGGCTCTACCACTCTATGCTTTCCACAGGCATTGGTGATTCGTTCTTTTCCACTGAAGAAACGTGCCCGTTTTTGATGTGCACAACTCTGTCCGCCATAGCTGTCAGAGCGCTGTTGTGGGTTATTATTACAACCGTCATGCCTGTATTGCGGCTGGTATCCTGCAGCAGCTTGAGTATTGCCTTGCCTGTATTGTAATCAAGAGCTCCTGTCGGCTCGTCACACAGCAGAAGCTTAGGGTTCTTGGCCAGGGCTCTTGCGATTGCAACTCGCTGCTGCTCTCCTCCTGAAAGCTGGGCAGGGAAGTTGTTCAGTCTGTGAGAAAGACCTACGTCATTAAGAACTTCGGCGCTGTCCAGAGGATCCTTGCATATCTGTGTTGCAAGAGAAACGTTTTCCAGGGCAGTAAGGTTCTGCACCAGGTTGTAGAACTGGAAAACAAAACCGATATCGTAACGTCTGTAGTCTGTCAGCTGTTTTTTTGAATAGCCTGAGATTTCGTTTCCGTCAAGAGTTACGGTTCCTGAAGTCAAGGTATCCATTCCTCCCAGTATATTAAGAAGAGTGGTCTTGCCTGCACCTGAAGCTCCGACGATTACACATATTTCTCCCTTTTCTATATCAAAGGTTGCATCCTTAAGTGCCTCGATTTCAACCTCTCCCATTTTATATACTTTTCTTACATTCTTTAGTTCAACATAAGCACTCATAATTCATCCCCTTTTTCTGTCGATGATTTTTGATTAAAGTTACTATAATTATACAACTATAAAAGGAAGGGTGCTATAAGAAAAGTGGCTGGATATAAAGGAAAAAAAGTGTTATAATAATTTCCTGTAATTTTGGATGAAAGGAATTGGGTAGTTATGAAATACTGTAAGAGTTTTGAAGTCGGAAGTCACGAAGTAGATGTGAATAAGAACATGAAGCCTTCACTAATTCAGAGATATATGATGGATACCGCTCACGAACAGATGAGAGTGAGAAGACCTTCAGCAGACGATCTTCTGGAGGCGAAGAAAGCTTTTATCATGACCAGAATTACTATTGAGGTACTGGATGACCTGCATACTTATGACAGGTTTGAAGGTCAGACATGGAGCTGCGATCCGAAGGCAGCTTCTTTCAGAAGATGTTTTAATCTGTGCCGGGACGGACAAGTTGTGGCAAGAGCTCACAGTCTGTGGGCTTTGATAGATACTGAGACGGGGAAGGTGTGCAGACCCTCTGTGATTGACATTTCGGCCTACGAGCACGATGATGTAATGGAACCTGATCTGCCTGTAAGATTCAAGCTGCCTAAGGAGCTGGAGTATGAGACGGTGGGCAGAAAAAAAGTTCTGTACAGTGAGGTTGATACAAATATACATCTGAATAATACTTATTATGCAGATGTTTTGTGGAGCTATATTCCGGACGTTATAAACAAGAGGGTTACGGGAATCAATCTTCACTTCCATCACGAGGCACCTCTTGGCTGCGAGATGGAGATTCAGATGGCAAAGAAATCGGAAAACGAGTACTGCTTCCAGACCTTCGTAGACGGTAATCTGAACGTGGAGGCAATTATTGGGGTGAAAGAGCTGTAAATGGAACTGGGAAATAATTTTAACGGAAATGGCATAGACGGTATGGATGACAGGCGTGAGTATTACAAAAAGCTTGTTGCAATCGGAATTCCCATACTGTTTCAGAACCTTGTAGGCATGTGTCTGAATCTTTTAGACACGCTGATGATAGGTCGACTGGGTGAAGAGGAGCTGGCTGCAGTTGGAGCGGCAAATCAGGTTTATTTCATTTTCACTGTTGTCCTCTTCGGATTTTTCAGCGGACTGGCCGTGTATACGGCACAGTTTTTCGGAGCAGGGGACAGGGAAGGTGTTCATAAGATGGTGGGCATCTGCTATATGATGGGGTTGATTCTGGCCATCGGTGTCATGGTTTTTACCGGAATTTTTGCCGAAGGTATCATAGGGCTTTTTTCGGATGACCCTGCTGTAATCGATTATGGTGTGGCATATCTCCGCATAGCAAACAAAACTTACCCCTTTGCAGCAGTATCCTTTGCTGTACTGTATAATTCCAGGGCCATTCAGGATCTGAAGGCTCCTACTACAGTGAATGCTGTGGCTATTGCAATAAACGGAGTCCTGAACTTCCTGCTGATATTCGGTGCTCTTGGTTTTCCGAGACTCGGTGTGGAGGGTGCAGCGATTGCAACTCTCATTGCGCGTGTTATTGAACTTGCGGCAATGCTTTCTCTGGTTTACGGCCGCAGGAATCATTATCTGAAGGCCTCACCGAAGGAACTTTTCAGCTTTGACGGTGCTTTCTTTATAAAGGTTATGAAAACCGCTATGCCGGTTGTGTTTACCGAGGGTTCCTGGGCGGTCACAATGTCTCTGACATTTGCGGCTTTTGGGCGGCTGGGTACGGCGGCTCTTGCAGTTTCTCAGATAGCAAATGTGGTCTGCGATCTGCTTCAGTCTGTCTTCTTCGGAGTAGGCAACGCATCTGCAATGATGATAGGCGAAAAGCTCGGCCAGCACAATCCTGACCTGGCATATGAGTACGGCAGACGCTCCATACGGGTGGTATGTGTCCTGATAGTAATCATGACGCTGCTCATGGCGGCACTGTCCAAACCCGTTGCAATGATTTACGGGTTTGATGAGCCTACTAACACTCTGCTCATCAGAACACTGCTTGCCATGTCTCTGACCATCATGCCCAAGATGCTGGGCTACATTTACATCTGTGGCATTTTCCGTGCAGGAGGGGATACCTTCTACTGCATGATAATTGAATTAATCGCAACCTGGTGCCTGCAGGTTCCTATGGCATTCTTTGCCGTAATGGTGCTAAAGGTAAGTCTTCCAACTGCCTTCCTGCTGGTCGAAGTGAGCGATCTGTTCCGAATTGTGACTAACATACCTCACTTCCGGAAGAAGAGCTGGATAAATATGGTGACATAACTGACAGGCGGCGCGCCCCGACGCTTTTGGGGCGCGCCTTTTGAATGTGATTGGGCGCGGGGTCGCCGGGCCGCCCTCATGCACGAGCCTCGGCGCTTTTGGGGCGCCGGACGCCGGGTGTGCCGCCGGGCCGCCCTCATGCACGAGCCTCGGCGATTTTGGGGCGCCGGACGCGGGGTCGCCCTCCGGCGCGCGCCGGATTGTGGGTTTTGATGACACCATGAGGCCGAGAATCTATCAGCGGTAGTACAATTCGCATTTTTTCAGCCGCCAGTACCAAAATCTTTAATCTCTAACCCATCTACATTGATAATACAGATGGAAAACACCTTAGATTTAGTAACATTATTATATTTTTTATCGAGATGTGGGTAAACCTGTAATCTGTATCATCCAAGCTATTGTTCCAGAACGCCCTTTTCGTCGAGAAATCT
>JBJESZ010000102.1:0-27592 GCA_051883055.1 Emergencia sp. | reverse complement strand
CTATTCTCCAGTAATAGTTCTCATCTATTCCCAGAAAATCATAAGGAAATCCCTCTCCTATATTCACAGTCACAGACTCAGTGTAAACAGTCGGCTCCGATTTCTGAAAGCTGCTCAACGGTACAAGAAAAACAGCTTCAACCTCATCCTCACAGAGAGAGGCTTTTAAATAATCCTCGTACCTGATTACACCTACATAAGTATACATGGTGTAATTCGCATATCCGAATATAGTATTTCCCTGTCCAATGACCTCTATTCTGTCCTCCGGAATGCCTATTTCTTCGAATGTTTCACGAACAGCCGCCGCCTGAAAGTCCTCACCGGGTTCCACATGACCGCCTGGGAAACAGATTTCTCCGGGATCCGCCTTCATTTTCCTCGAACGCAGTTCAAACAGCAGATTAACCTCTCCGTCCTTTTCCACCAGGGGTACCAGTACAGAGAAAAAACGGTGCCGTCCGATTGGTTCTGGTACATTCACCCTGTACCTTTCTTTTATTTCATTTAAACTTATGCCCATAATTCATCCTTCTACTATCTATGCAAAGAAAAAACAAGAGGCGGAAATCCTTCCGCCTCTCACAGTCAGTCAACCGATTAGTTCAGAATATCGTACTGGGAGAAATCGACACCAATCATTTCTTCCTTTTCAGCACTTAAGCTTACTACGAAATCCATTCCATAGTTCTTGGAAATATCAGCAAGTCTTTCCAGGAACTCAGGAACATCACCCAGTGAGAAATCTGCATGCTTTAGAATGCTGTCGATAAATATAGTTTCAATATCATGGTCGGAGCTGATAATACCATATAAGAAACCTATGTATTCATCACTGTTTGTAACGTGTTCATAATCATCCATACAAACAACTCTGATTCTATATTTCAAATCATACATCAATCTGGAATTCTTATTGATAAAAATAACACTGCCTTTGCTTTTCTCGATAGTGTCATTTGCTAAATCGATCATCTGCTTTGTCTTGCCTGTTCCCTTATGTCCTACTAATAATTTAACCATTATTATAGTCCTCCCGTTTCTTAATTATTATATTTATTATAAGCTATGCTTCAATATAATTCAATCGTTTTATTACGAAATTATTATTTTATGCAAGGCCTACATATGGAGCAACGGAAATGATAACAGCTGCGACAATTAACAGAGGCAGAGTGAACTTCAGCATTGTTCTGAGATATATCGGATATGGCATGTTAACCATTTCGCATATACCCATATTGGTCGACTCAGGATACATACCGCATACGAAGTTTATACCTACTGTGAATGAAGACATCAGTACTACCTGGCCTCCTACAGAGCCGCAGGAAGCTGTTGCGAACAGACCCATTGCCAGAGCACCGAAGATAGGCATTGTGATACCTGCAACTCCTGATGTTGACTGCAGTACCAGGGCAATCAGGCAGTATACTGCAATTGCAGCGATAACGAACGCCCATAGCGGAACACCTGACAGGATGTTCTGAATCCAGTATACGAAAGTGATGCTCATACCTTCTTCTCTTGTTCCCATGAATCCGGAAATACCTCTGGAAGCTGCCAGTACAAGTACAACGCCCAGCAGGTCTCTTGCACCGTCAGTGAAAGCAGCAACCCATTCCTTTTCAGGCATTTTGGCAATAAGACCAACCAGAATAGCTCCAATCAGCCATACAGTCGAAAATTCATCGAAGTACCACCATCCGAATTCAACGAAATTGTTTGCACCGATAAAGTTTCCGAAAGCAGTTCCCTGAAGCTTGTACTGTAGTCCGTTGATAACCTCGAACAGTGTCTGATCTCCGCAAGGAATTGCATCCCAAGGCATGTAACCAACAACGCAGAAGATGATCATTAGTGCAAATACTACCAGTGCACCCTTCTGACGTCCTGTCAGTTTTACATCTGTTACAGGAGCTTCTTCGTCAACTCTTGTGTTGATGTCAGGAATGTGTGCTACAGCTGACTTGCTTGGATCCTTCTTAACAGCACTTGCATATCTGGTAACAAGTACGATACCGATTGCCAGTAATACAACAAACAGTACCATTCTCAGTGCAATACCAGAACCCAGCGACAATTCATCGTTACCGATTGCAGCTACAGCCGCACCGATTGAGTATGGGTTTACAACTGATGCCATGTTACCTACAATTGTACCAACCATAAGAGTAAGGATACCTGTAAGAACGTCGTAACCTGCTGTAACAAACAGCGGGATCATGATGATTGCATATGCAGGCATTTCTTCCCATGCACCATATACAGTACCCATCAGGGCGAATACTGTCATAAGAATTGCAATCAGAGTATTACCCTTAAACTTCTTAAGAAGTACAGCAATACCTGCGTCAAGAGCACCTGTCTTATTTAATACTGCAAGGAATCCACCTGAAATAAGGATAGCTGCAGCAACTCCAACACCGTCAGCAAGGCCGACAATAGGTGCTAGGAAGTAGTCCCATAGACCTACAGGGCTTGTTCCTGCATTCTGGATAACGTTTCCGTCTGCATCAAATGCTGCATTGTAAATGATTTCTCCGTCTACTACTACGGAAGTAGGAACTATCCATGTCAAAACTGCCACGATAGCAAGGAAAATCATTACAATACCCAGAGCTGTAGGCATTTTGATTTTTCTCATAATAAATTCTCCTCTTTAAATTCTAATTATATCTTTTTAACTTGTTTATTTTGCAAGCTGATATATTGCATCCAGGCAGATATTCAGCCAGATCTCCAAATGTTTCAGCTCCAAACATTCGTCGGCCTGGTGCATGGTATCCACCTGTTCAGGCAATAGACAGCCAAAAGCAACACAATTGTCAATAGTTCTGGAGTAGGTTGCGCCTCCGCTTGTCATCGGTACACTGTCAGCATCTCCGGTTATTTTTCTGTAGCTGTCCATCAGTGTCTGGACAAGTTCAGAATCCTTTGACACATACAGCGGATCTGTTATGCTGACAACAGACATTTCATATCCCGTATCACTGAATATCTCGTAAAGCTTATTCTCTATATCTCTGACATCAAAACTTACAGGGATTCTGCTGTCCAGATGAATAACAAGCTTTCCGTCTTTTACGAAAATCTGTCCAACATTTAATGTAAGCGGCCCGCAATCATCGTCTGAGCATGCGATTCCAAGCTTTTCACCATATAATACTGTACCGAATCTATCGTTATAGAAGTCTGCTATCTCCTTAAGCTCACCTTCAACAGGAAGTTTGCCAAGCAGATCCATCATATAGCTTACCGCATTTTTTCCTTCGGAAAGATATGCCGCATGAGCACCGACTCCGTTAGTTGTGAGAATCAGCTTTTCTCCTTCTACTACATATTCATAACATTCCTTATGTATGCTATCGGAAATAGCTGTTTTCACATCTTCCTCCATGGCTACAGGCAGAGTTACCTGTGCTTTGGATGGTACAGAGTTGAAAGCATTACCTCCCTGAATTTCTATTTTCTCAGAAAGCGTTCTTTCAAGTCTGAACTGAAGCATTCCCATTTCAGCATAAGTTACCGGAAAATGAGAATCAGGTGAAAATGCTATAGTCGGCAGTTCAGGCTTTATCTCATTTAGATAATAGTCCATGCACTTCCAGTCAGTTTCCTCATTGCATCCTATAATAAGGCGAACACGCTTACTCAGAGGTAATTCCATATCCTTTATTATTTTCAGAGCGTGCAGACAGGTAAGCATAGGGCCTTTATCATCCAGCGTGCCTCTTCCCCAGATTACATCGTCAGATATTTCTCCGCCCCAGGGGTCTCTGCTCCATCCCTCACCTGCAGGTACTACATCCACATGACCGAGAATTCCCAGCATTTCCTCGCCTTCTCCATACTCAATCTCACCAACGTAATTATCATAATTCACAGTACGGAAGCCCATGGCTTCACCCATAGCGAGAATCGTCTCCAAAGCCTTTGCAGGACCTTCACCAAATGGCATGCCCGGCTTCGCATCTCCCTCCACACTGTTTATCCTGCACAGTCTGGAAATATCCTCAGCAAGAGGATTCATCTCATTTTTTACTGCCTTAGAAAAATCCATATAAACCTCTCCAAATAATCAAATAAACCAAAAGAAACGTGGATTCCAGACCCACGTCTCTACAGTATAACATATGATATATTTTTATTCAATATCTTTTTTCCCTAATCTCAGCTGGCCGCAGGCCGCGTCAATATCAGCTCCAAGCTCTCGTCTGACAGTTGCCACAATGCCTTCCCTCTCAAGAAGCCGGCCAAATTCCTCTGCACGTTTTCGGCTTACAGTATCAAATCCTGATTCTGCCACCTTGTTGAGCGGAATAAGGTTCACATGGCATAACATGCCCTTGAGGAGTTTTGACAACCGGTGTGCATCCTCGGCGCTGTCGTTGACCCCGTTCACCATTGTGTACTCAAAGGTTATGCGCCGCCCTGTGGACTCGGTGTACTCACGGCATGCCGGTATCAAAACCTCCAGCGGATATCTGCGGTTAACCGGCATCATAGAACCCCTGATTTCATCGGTTGTACCGTGAAGAGATATGGCCAGATTGGCCTGAGGGAAATCTCTGCCGAACCGACCGATGGCCGGAACAAGCCCGCACGTTGAAACGGTGATATTTCTCATGCCTATGTTCAGACCGTTAGGATCATTGACAATTCTGATAAACCTGCTCAGATTATCGTAATTGTCGAAGGGTTCTCCGGTTCCCATTACAACGATATGGCCGATTCTTTCTCCAGTGTCGGCCTCCGCCGCCATTAGCTGGGAAAGTATTTCACCAGGCGTAAGATTTCTGTCCAGACCGTTTCTTGTAGACGCACAGAAACGGCAGCCCATTCTGCAGCCTGCCTGACTGGAAACGCAGATGGAATTCCCGTATTTATACTTCATAAAAACGCTTTCAATAAGATTCCCGTCCTCCAGCCTGTACAGATATTTTCTTGTGCCGTCAGTCTTCGACTTCTGGATTTTCAAAGGCTCGACAGTCCCGATATATGCTTTTTCCTTCAGCTTCTGTCGAAAAACTTCCGGAAGATTGCTCATCTCCCGGAAGTCTGTTTTTCCTTTGTAGATCCACCCGAAAACCTGTTTCGCTCTAAATTTCGGTTCGCCCATAGAAACTATGAACTCTTCCATTTCCTTTAATGTCAGGTCTCTCAGATTTATCATTTCAATTATACTCTTTCTACACCAATTCCTGTCTTGTGTCCGTTCAGGTCGAACTCTTCAAGACCGTCCTTTTCAGTGATGGAAACGGCCAGGGTTTCCTTCTTGATATAGTCGCCAAAAGCATCTACCGCCTTCTTAACGTCTTCATCAGCACAGACATAGATTTCGATGTTGTCCATCATTTCGTAATCATTCTGCTTACGCATCTGCTGAACCTTGGAGATAAGCTCTCTTGCAAGACCTTCGCTGATCAGCTCATCAGTGATTGTAGTCTCTAAGATTGTGAATACGTTGTTTTCCATTGCTACGGCAAATCCATCTTTTGCAGTGATTCTCACGTCTACGAAGTCTTTTTCGATATCAAAGCTTTCTCCGTCAAGGTCCATTGTAACCTTTCCTTCAGCTTCCAGTTTAGCGTTGAACTCTGCAGGGTTCTCCTTGGCAAGAGCGCCTCCGAAGGCTTTGATCTTCTTTCCTAATACAGGTCCTGCAACCTTGAAGTTTGGCTTAAGGCTGAAGTCCATGTACTGATCAAGCTTGTCTGCGAAGCATACCTTCTTAACGTTCAGCTCCTCCATGATCAGTGGAGTAAGATCCTCGATGGTATCCTTGTACTTTCCGTCAACCAGAATTTCTGAAAGCGGCTGTCTAACCTTGATTCTTTCCTTTTCCCTGGCTCCTCTTCCAAGAGTAACCAGAGTTCTTACAAGGTCCATTCTTTCTTCAACCTTCTTGTCGATGCGGGCTTCATCTGCTTCAGGGAAGAATGCAACATGAACAGTTTCCTCTCCTGTAAGATTTGTGTAGATTTCATCAGATAAGAACGGAGCGAAAGGCGCAATAAGCTTTGATACGCCAACCAGAACCTCATATGTTGTCGCGTAAACGCTCTTCTTGTCTTCTGTCATTTCTTCGGCATAGAATCTTCTTCTTGCTCTTCTGATATACCAGTTTGACAGGTCTTCTGCCACGAAGTCTGTGATTGCTCTTACAGTCTTCATGTGGTCGTAGCTTTCCATGTATTCAGTAACATCTTTAACAAGCTGGTTGTACTTGGACAGAATCCATCTGTCAAGTTCCGGTCTCTTGTCATAATCAACGAACAGCTGGTCTGCCTCTATATTGTCCTGGTTCGAGTACAGAACAAAGAAGTTATATACGTTTCTCAGAGTTCCAAAGAACTTGCTTACTATATCAATTAATCCGTCTTCGTCAAACTTGGTTGGTGTCCATGCAGGTGATACGGACATCAGATACCACCTTGTAGCGTCAGCACCGTACTTGTCGAACAGTTCGAACGGAGATACAGTGTTGCCTCTGGACTTGGACATCTTCTTTCCTTCTTTGTCCAGAATCAGGTCATTTACAAGTACATTCTTGTAAGGAGCCTGTCCCTTGATGAATGTGGAAATCGCCATCAGTGAATAGAACCATCCTCTTGTCTGGTCGATACCTTCACAGATAAAGTCTGCAGGGAATAGCTTTTCATCAAAGATTTCCTTGTTCTCAAACGGATAGTGCCACTGTGCAAAAGGCATTGCTCCTGAGTCGAACCAGCAGTCCATTACTTCAGGAATTCTCTGCATTGGCTTTCCGCAGTGAGGACATGTGATATGAACATCATCAACGTACGGTCTGTGAAGCTCAATTGAAGTATCTATATTCTCGATTGACTTTTCCACCAGTTCTTCTCTGCTTCCGATGCATTCCAGATGACCGCATTCACATCTCCAGATAGGAATAGGAGTACCCCAGTATCTTGATCTTGAGATAGCCCAGTCCTTAACGTCTGCAAGCCAGTTTCCGAATCTCTTTTCTCCTACGAAATCCGGATACCAGTTTACTGTGTTGTTATTTGCAACAAGCTGATCCTTCAGCTTGCTCATTTCGATATACCAGCTTGGCTTTGCATAGTAAACCAGTGGTGTTCCGCATCTCCAGCAGTGTGGATAGTTGTGCTCCAGCTTTGCCTTTGAGAAAATCTTGTTTTCCTGTGCCAGCCACTTGATGATATCTACATCCAGACCTTCTTCCATAACAAAACGTCCGGCCCAAGGTGTTTCTGTATAGCATCCTCTTTCGTCAACCGGCTGAAGCATTGGAAGATCATACTTTCTTCCGCACTGGTAGTCGTCTTCACCAAATGCAGGAGCGGTATGAACGATACCTGTACCGTCTTCAACTGAAACATAATCCATGCAAGTCATGAAAAAAGCTTTTTTATCAGCCTTTACGAATGGCATTAACTGCTCATACTCAATGTATTCAAGGTCTTTACCCTTCATTTCCTCAACTACTTCATACTTGCCTTCTCCCAGAACCTTGTTAGCAAGTGCCTTAGCAACGTAGAAGAAGTTTCCTTCTTCATCGCCTTCAGTCATCTTAGCCTTAATGTAGTCGATTTCCGGTCCGCAGGTAAGAACTGTGTTGGATGCCAGAGTCCAAGGAGTAGTTGTCCATGCAAGGAAATATTCATTTTCTTTGCCTACAAGCTTAAATTTAGCTGTAATCGTGTTAACCTTAACTTCCTTGTATCCCTGGGCTACTTCGTGGGAAGCAAGTCCGGTTCCGCATCTTGGACAGTACGGAAGGATCTTATGTCCTTCATATACCAGACCGGCCTTGAAGAACTCCTTCAGAATCCACCAGCAGCTTTCAACATAGTTGTTGTCAAGAGTGATGTATGGATTGTCAAGGTCAACAAGATATCCCATTCTTTCAGTCATTTCTCTCCACATTCCTGTGTAAGTGAATACTGATTCTCTGCATTTTTCATTAAATTCCCTGATACCGTATTTTTCGATATCCTGCTTGCCGCTCATATTAAGCTGCTTTTCAACTTCAATTTCAACAGGAAGACCGTGAGTATCCCATCCTGCCTTTCTGTTTACCTGATAGCCCTTCATTGTCTTGTAGCGGCAGATTGAATCCTTTAGAGTTCTCGCCATTACGTGATGAATTCCAGGCTTGCCGTTTGCAGTCGGAGGTCCTTCGAAGAAAACAAACTTCGGAGATCCCTCTCTTGCAGTTACACATTTGTGTAGAAGGTCTTCCTCCTTCCACTTTTCAACCTGTTCGTTCTGCACCTCAGCAACAGGTTTTTCTGATAGTTTTTCAAACATTGGTATCATTCCTTTCAAAAAACAAAATCCCTAACCGAAAACAAATTCCGATTAGGGACGATTATTCAACCGCGGTACCACCCTAGTTGCAACCTCTATCAAGGCGCCTCTCATTAAAGTGTCAGACTCCGGAGTGATATTCACGTCTGCTTCACCGATTGTCTCTCACCATACGACAACCTCTCTGTAAGGGTTTTACACAGGGCTACTGGTTCCTTCACCGTCTGAAATATTGATTTTTCTCAAGTGTACGATTGGGTTAGGTCAAATTCGTACTCAGATATTTTATCACCTGGTCGTTGGAAAATCAAGCTTTTATTTCATCTTCCGGTATCAAAACCCACTTTTTACTTTTCGCAGCAATTTCCTTTCTGACACCTTATTACAGAATAGGTGCAAGAAGTACGGCACAAACTGCAATTGGAATGTTATACAGAATTGCTGTCGGAACACATGTATCCCAGATGTGGTCATGCTGTCCGTCTGCATTCAGACCGGCTGTAGGTCCAAGAGTTGTATCTGATGCCGGGGAACCTGCGTCACCCAGTGCAGCTGCAGCAGCAATCAGAATGACTGTTCCGCCTACGCTGAAGCCCAGGCTTGCGCAAAGAGGAACATATAAAACTGCAAGTACAGGAATAGTACCGAATGATGTTCCGATTCCCATTGTGATTACAAGACCGATCAGCATCATAACTGCTCCTGCCATTATCTTGCTTCCTCCCATAATACCAAGAGAAGCTTCAACAAGTTCCTGAACAGCTCCTGTCTCGTTCATAACATTAGCATATCCGGAAGCAATAAGCATTACAAAGGCAATTAATCCCATAATGCTCAGTCCGTTAGCGATAACCTTGTCCAGATCACTCTTCTTAATGGCTCCAAATACCACCATGATGATAATACCGGTCAGAGCTCCAAGTGGCAGTGAATCTGTAATAAGATTTATTACAAGTGTTCCCACTGCGGCAGCAAGAGTAACCCAGTGAGCAGGCTTCATCTTAAGTTCTTCAGTTGTCGGCTCCACACCGGCAATTTCACGATTTTCATATTCTCTCGGCTTTCTGAAAATGAAGAACGCAATTGCAAGACCTATTGCCATTGACGCTCCGATTGGCCATGTGTAATGCCATACGTCTCCCTGAGCAATCTCCATTCCGTTAGCCTGAAGATTATCTGAAATTAATCCCTGGAAAATCCATCCGAAGCCAAAAGGGAGAGCAATGTAAGGTGCCTTCAGACCGAATGCAAGTGAGCAGGCAGCTGCTCTTCTATCCAGTTTCAGATTATTCATTACCGGCAGCAGTGCAGGTACCAGGATAGGTATGAATGCAATATGTACCGGAATAATGTTCTGTGAACAGCACGCAATCAAAGCCAGTGCAATAAGTAAAGCTAACCTCTTCTTGCCAAGAAGATGGGAAATCTTCTGTGACAGTATTTCTGTGATTCCTGTGTAAGCCATGCCGGCCGCTAATACTCCAAGAAGCACATAGCTCAGTGCAGTCTGACCATTGCCACCCATTCCGTCGATAAGAATGCCGATTGTCTCTGTAACACCCATTCCGGATACGATACCTGCAACCATTGCGGACACAATAAGTGACAGCATAACGTTAATCTTAAGCAGGCATAGTATGATCAGCACTGCAACCCCGATAAGAATCGGGTTAAGTAGAATACCCATTAATAAATCAACTCCTCTCATGATTATGGGCAAAAAAAGATAGCACATATATGCAGCATGCCGCAATAATGTGTTACCACTTTAGCGTACCAAACTACTATACCTGTAAAGTCGATATTTGTCAACACATTTTAAGAACAAAAATAAACTGCACCGGAGTAATCACTCTGATGCAGTATTTGCAAGCCTTTCAGCTTATTTTATTATAGTAATTCTTTTCTTGAAAGGTTGATTCTGTTCTGACTGTCAATTTCAGTAACCTTAACCTTTACAACGTCACCGATGTTCATGACATCTTCAACCTTTTCTACTCTTTCCTTAGCCATCTTTGATATGTGAAGAAGTCCTTCCTTTCCAGGCAGAATTTCAATGAATGCACCGAAGTTCATAATTCTCTGAACTGTTCCTTCGTATACCTCGCCTACTTCCACTTCCTTAGTAAGAAGTTCAATCTGCTTCTTAGCAGCTTCAGCACTTTCTAGGTCAGCACTGTAGATGCTGATCAGACCAGGATCATCCTCTGAAATATCGATTTTCACACCTGTTTCATCAACAATCTTGTTGATTGTCTTTCCACCAGGTCCGATTACGATTCTGATCTTGTCAGGATCAATTCTCATAGAGATGCTTCTTGGAGCATACTTGGACAGTTCTTCTCTTGGTGCAGGAATTTCATCAAGCATTTCCTTCATGATGTGCATTCTTCCTGCTCTTGCCTGTTCCAGTGCCTTTTCAAGGATTTCTCTTGATAGACCGTGAACCTTAATATCCATCTGGATAGCAGTTACACCGACTTCAGTACCGGTTACCTTAAAGTCCATGTCTCCAAGGAAGTCTTCCATGCCCTGAATATCAGAAAGGATAGCCATCTTGCTGCTTCCATCCTCTTCAACTCTTTCGATAAGACCCATGGCAATACCTGCTACAGGTCTCTTGATCGGAACACCGGCATCCATCAGTGCCAGACATGATCCGCATGTTGAACCCATTGACGTGGAACCATTTGACGATAATACTTCTGATACAACTCTTATAGCATATGGGAATTCCTCTACACTTGGAAGTACAGGCAGCAATGCTCTTTCAGCCAGGGCACCGTGTCCGATTTCTCTTCTTCCGGGACTTCTTGCAGCCTTAGCTTCACCTACAGAATATCCCGGGAAGTTGTAGTGGTGCATATATCTCTTTTCAGTCTGTTCTGAAATTCCGTCAATAACCTGAGATTCGCTTGCAGGAGCAAGTGTACATGCTGAAAGAACCTGAGTCTGTCCTCTCTTGAACAATCCGCTTCCGTGTACTCTCGGCAGAAGCTGAGTTTCACACCAGATAGGTCTGATTTCGTCAAGCTTTCTGTTGTCAGGTCTGATTCCTTCATCGAGAATCATTGCACGAACGGATTCCTTTGTGATGTTGTATAGAACATTCGCAATGTCCTTTTCATTTTCAGGGTAGATGTCAGCGAAGTGCTCCTTAGTTTCAACTTCAACTGCATCCATGTTGTCTAGTCTTTCCTGCTTGTCTACAGTCTTAATAGCTTCCTTCATCTTATCCACAGCGTAAGCTCTTACAGCTGCGTCAATATCTTCAGGAATCTTATATAATTCAATGTCAGCCTTCTCTTTGCCAACCTCAGCAACAATTGCGTCGATAAACTCAACGATTTTCTTGATTTCCTCATGAGCAAACAGGATAGCATCAAGCATAACGCTTTCAGGAACCTCGTTGGCACCTGCTTCTACCATCATGATTGCTTCCTTTGTTCCTGCAACAGTCAGGTTCATTTCGGACTTTTCTCTCTGTTCAAGTGTAGGGTTGATAATAAAATCTCCGTCAATCATGCCGACACGAACTGAACCTGTAGGTCCATCCCATGGAATATCAGATGTTGCAAGTGCAACTGATGATCCGATCATAGCCATGATATCTGTTTCACAGTCAGGGTCAACTGACATAACAGTAGCTACAACTACAACGTCATTATAATAACCCTTAGGGAATAAAGGTCTAAGAGGTCTGTCCATAAGTCTTGAGCAAAGAATAGCTCTTTCGCTCGGTCTGCCCTCTCTCTTGATAAATCCTCCCGGAATCTTTCCGGCTGCGTACATTCTTTCCTCATAATCACAGCTTAATGGGAAGAAATCAATGTCAGGTCTTGGTGCTTTGGAAGCACATGCAGTAACGTTAACCACGGATTCACCATATCTTACCATTACCTGTCCGTTTGCCTGTTCACAAACCTTTCCGATTTCTAATTCTAATAATCTTCCGCCGATTGCAGTTCTAAAAGTTCTGTAATCTGTAAATCTTGCCATTAATAAACAACTCCTTCCTGTTTATTCATCTTCTCCTTGGCGTTACACTGTTTTCAATAAATTAAATAAATAAAATTAATGGCGAGACATCCGCCTCGCCAAAATCTTCTGAGTATAAACTACTTTCTTAATCCTAAACGAGCAATAAGATTTCTGTATCTTTCAAGATCATTGTCCTTTAGGTACTTAAGAAGGTTTCTTCTCTGTCCAACCATCTTTAAAAGACCTCTTCTTGAGTGGTGGTCCTTCTTGTGAACCTTCAGATGCTCATTAAGGTCGTTGATTCTTGCTGTCAGAATAGCAACCTGTACTTCAGGGGAACCTGTGTCTCCCTCTTTAGTAGCATATTCTTTGATGATAGCTGTTTTCATTTCTTTAGTAATCATAGTTTCTTCTCTCCTTTTCTTTCATACGCTCTTACTGAGTTAAGGCTGGAGAATCCATTAACTAGGTAAGAGTAAACTCAACTAGATAAATATATCACAAGTTTATTTATTATTCAAGAGTTTTTCGTGATATTTTCTCGCATCTCTGCAATCTCTTAAAATCTGTTCAGAAAGGTCTTCAACATTGTCGAATCTTACCTCGTCACGGGTCTTCTGCAGGAATTCCACGCTGATATGCTTCCCATACAGCTCTTTATCAAAGTTGAAAATATGTGTTTCCACATTCTTCTCATACTCTCCGATGGTGGGCTTATGGCCAACGTTTGTAACGCTTGGATATCTGTGTCCATTATATGTGCAGTACGTAACGTACACTCCGTTAGGAGGTGTAACCATATTAGGACTTATAACAAGGTTGGAGGTTGGAAATCCCAGCTTTCTTCCCAGTCTGTTTCCTACTACAACCTCACCGTCTATGGCATAGTTTCTGCCCAGATAGGTTTCGCATTTTTCAACCTGTCCGGATGCAATGAGAGTTCTGATCAGAGACGAGCTTACCACATCGTCATCGATAACGAACGGTGGCATCTCCCATACATCAAAACCAAGCTCAGCGCCCATTTTCTTCAGCAGCTGCGTATTTCCCTTTGCTTTGAAACCGTAGTTATAGTTAAATCCGCAGAACACGTCTTTCGCATTGAATCTGCCTACAAGCAGCTCCCTGATGTAGCTTTCCGGTTCCATGGTCATTATTTCCTCAGTAAACTCTATATTGAACAGATAATCGACACCAAGTGACTCAATTATCTGGCTTTTCTGTCCTTCCATCGTAATGTTAAGCACAGGGGTTCTTCCGGGAAGCAGATTTCTCGGATGGTTTGAAAAAGTAAAGACCGCCGCCTTTATTCCTTTCTCATGCGCCTTTTCAACCATAGCACCAATAAGCGCCTGATGTCCAAGATGCACCCCGTCAAAATTACCCAGCGCAAGGGCAGTGGGTTCCATAGAATTAATTTCTGTTAGATTGTCAAAAGTAATCATAAGTTTTCTACCCTCTTATATAAAAAATCTTATCTGCAGCATATTGTTTTGATTGACTGTCGTATACACCTATTCCAAGGAATCTCTCTTCACCGTCTATCGGTCCGAAGACTCTGTATCCCCTGTGGAATGTATCCGACACGGGCAGATAAAAATCTCTGTCTGCGTAGAAAGGTTCTGATATAACATGGCACTTCTGCTCCGGCAAAGGACTGCCGTTAATGAACTTGAGCCCGCTGAATTCACTGGTCTTTATTATACCGAATTTATCCAGAGCATCCTCTGACCTGTACAGCAGAGGTTCAATTTCCTCAGTTGACATCCCGCGCAAGGCGTCTATGTCCACAGCGTTTTCTATTGAAAAGATTCCGCTGCCGGTACGTTCCAGTCTGGTAAGAGTACCTGAACAGCCGATTTCAGCGCCTGCGTCCTGACATATTGTCCTTATATATGTTCCCTTGGAGCATTCCACTGAAAAAGATACCGTTTTCTCCTCTCCTTCAAGGCAGATGTCTTCAATTTCTATTGATTTGATATAGACTTTTCGGCTTTTAACCTCGACCTCTCTGCCCTCTCTTGCATATTCGTACAGTCTTTTACCATTAATCTTGACTGCCGAGTACATAGGAGGCTTCTGGTCAATAACTCCAACAAATCCGGAAAAAGCTGCCCTTATCTTTTCTTCCGTTGTTTCGACAGGAGTACGGCTTATCACGTTTCCCCATATATCCTGGGTGTCAGTCTGTATCCCTAACAGCATAGTACAGCTGTATTTCTTAATATCTGTATCCAGATATTCTATAATCTTAGTGCTTCTGCCGATGCATACCGGCAGAACTCCTGTAGCCATAGGATCCAGCGTACCGGTATGGCCGATTTTCTTTATTCCCAAAACCCTTCTGCATATTGCAACCACATCATGACTCGTCATGTTCTGTGGTTTGTTAATATTAAGAATACCTTCTGTTATCATTATTATTCCAGGCTTTCAATTATTTTATTTTTTATGATTTCCACACTCTCCAGAACAGGTCTTTCTATAGTTGCTCCCGCCGCACGAATGTGTCCGCCTCCTCCAAGGGAAGCAGCAATTTCTGCAACATCTACACAGCTTTTTGACCGCATGCTGACCTTGGTTGTGTTCTCATCCTTTTCCTTAAGGAATACAGCAACCTCTACTCCGGATATTCCCCTGAGCTGCTGTACGACACCTTCTGTTTCTTCCATAAGTGCACCGGTTTCATCAAGCATATCCTGCGTCACATAACAGATAGCGCATCTGCCGTCTGAAACGGTCTGCAGAGTTCCCAGAATTCGGCTTGTTATCTTTAACCTCTGAATTCTGTTGTTTTCATAGATTTCTATGCTTACCCTGTTTGCGTCTATTCCATAGCTGTACAGATCAGCAACGATTCTGTGAGTTTCTTCAGTTGTATTGGAATACTGGAAATTTCCCGTATCTGTTGTAATAGCAGCAAATAGTGCCTCTCCAATCTTCTTGTCTATAGGGAGACCCATTATTTTAATCAGCTGATAAATGAGCTGGCCGGTAGCGGCCGCGCCCGGATCAACGTAATTATAGTCACAGAAGTCCTTAGTCGTCCTGTGATGATCTATGCACACAGTGAGTTTTGATGAATGGAAAGCCTCTGCTCTTGCCGGAAACCTCGTGTCGTCGCCGCAGTCTATGCATATGGCAAGATCCACTTCACCGATTATGCCGGCATCTGTGGTACAGTACCCCTCATCCAGAAAGGCAAGATTGTCCGCAACCTTATCTTCGATAAGTATGTAGCAGTTTTTTCCCGCGTTCCGGAGCGCTCTGCACAGAGCAGCTGAAGAGCCCATTGCATCCCCATCCATATTAAGATGAGGATACAACAGGATGTTATTGCAGCTTAGTATTACATTTCCTATTTCCTGAAAAGAATTATTCATTTTCTTTACCCAGCTTTTCTATTACTGCGTCAATATGTCTTCCATAATCCATCGAGTGATCCATTTTAAAGATCAGTTCCGGAATATGTCTCAGTTTGATCTGTCTTCCGATTTCCTTCTTGAACATTCCCTTTGCGCTGCGCAGCCCTTCAAGAATTTCTTCCTCTTCAAGAGCAGCCTCTTCACCCTTTTTCATGGAAATGTACGTTATATAGCAGGTTGCATAGCTGCCGTCTGATGTAACCTCTACATCGGAAAGGCTGATCAGGCCGTTTGATAATCTCGGGTCCTTGATTTCTCTAAGAAGCATCTCGCTGATAACCTTGCGGATTTCTTCTCCCAGACGACCCTGTCTGTATCCTTTTCCCATATATTCTCCTCGTGATTATTTGCGTTCAATTTCAACCATGTGGAAGCATTCGATTATATCGCCTTCCTTAATGTCGTTGTACGCTTCGATACCGATACCGCATTCGTATCCGGTGTTAACTTCTTTTGCGTCATCCTTGAATCTCTTCAGTGATGAGATCTTACCCTCGTGGATAACGATGCCGTCTCTTACAAGTCTTATTTCAGCATTTCTAACGGCTTTACCTTCAACAACGTAAGCTCCTCCGATAATGCCAACACCAGGTACCTTGAATGTAGTTCTGATTTCAATCTTACCAAGAATCTCTTCCTTGAATTCAGGATCAAGCATACCCTTCATGGCGGATTCAACATCGTCAATTACATCGTAGATAACTCTGTATGTTCTAATCTGGATGTTTTCTCTGTCAGCCATAGTCTGAACGGCTGTGGTAGGTCTTACGTTAAATCCGATGATGATTGAACCTGTAGTTCCCGCCAGCATGATATCTGATTCGGTTACTGTACCTACACCTGTATGAACAATGTTAACCTTAACGTTTTCGTTGTTAAGCTTTTCAAGTGATGACACCAGAGCACCAACTGAACCCTGAACGTCTCCCTTGATGATAAGGTTAAGGTTCTTAACCTCACCTTCCTTAATCTGACTGAACAGCTGTTCAAGGGTAGTGCTTGCATTTCTCGCAAGAATTTCTTCTCTGAGCTTTTCTTTTCTGTGCTCGGCAATTTCTCTTGCAAGCTTATCTTCCTTTACGGCGTTGAATTCGTCACCGGCTTCAGGTACATCAGTAAGACCCAGAATTTCAACTGCAGTAGCAGGGCCGGCTTTTTTGATAGTCTTACCCTTGAAGTCAGTCATCAGCCTGATTCTACCTGAACATGTACCTGCAACGACACTCTGTCCGCTCTGTAAAGTACCATTTGTTACAAGCAGTGTAGCAACCGGACCCTTTGCCTTATCAAGTCTTGCTTCAATTACTGTACCCATTGCAAGTCTGTTAGGATTTGCCTTAAGTTCCATCATTTCTGCCTGAAGAAGAATCATTTCCAGAAGGTTTGTGATACCCTCGCCTGTCTTTGCAGAAACAGGTACACTGATTGTTTCTCCACCCCAGTCTTCTACAAGAATTCCATGCTCTGTCAGATCCTGCTTAACCTTGTCAGGGTTTGCTCCCGGTTTATCCATCTTGTTGATTGCAACGATAATAGGAACACCTGCAGCCTTTGCATGGCTGATAGATTCAACTGTCTGAGGTTTTACACTGTCGTCAGCGGCAACTACAAGCACAGCGATATCTGTTGAATGTGCACCTCGTGCACGCATTGCTGTAAATGCTTCGTGTCCCGGAGTATCCAAGAATACGATTTTCTGACCGTTGATTCTGACTTCTGATGCACCGATATGCTGTGTGATACCACCTGATTCAGATGCTGTTACGTTGGTCTTTCTGATTGCGTCCAGAAGTGAAGTTTTACCGTGGTCTACGTGACCCATTACGGTAATGATAGGAGGTCTTGTCTTCAGATCTTTTTCATCGTCCTCGAACAGTTCCAGTCCTTCATCAATTTCTTCCTCCTCGACCTTTCCGATTGCAACGTCAATTCCAAGGTCCTCGGCAAGAATCATCACTGTATCTTCATCAATATTCTGATTGATATTTGCCATAATTCCAAGCTTCATTAAAGTCATAATAACCTTTGAAGTGGAAACTTCTGTCTGTTCACAGAATCCGGCAACTGTAATAGGAACGTTAAGCACTACTGTTCCTTCTGGTAAAATTGTCTCTTCTATTTCCTGTTCAACCACTGCCGGCTTTGGTTTGTTATGTTTCTTACGGGTCTGCTTTTCCAATGATTTCCTCTCGAATTTGTCAAATTTATTTTTACTCTTGTCGTAGTCGTGTTTCTTCTTGCTGTCATCTCTTCTTGATGGCTTGCTCTCCATTTTCTCTGAAGCAGCAGGTGCAGACGTTTTATCTCTTCTCGGACCATTACCGTGATTGTTTCCGTCATTTCTGTTATTTCGGTCGCTTCGTCCGTTTCTGTCATCACGACCATTTCTGTCGTTTCTGTCATTTCTGTCGCTGCGACTGTTCCTGTCGTCACGACCGTTTCTGTCGTTTCTGTTTCCGCGGCCGTTTCTGTCATCTCGTGACTGTTTTCTGTCTCTATCCGAACCTTTTGGCTGCTTTGGCTTTGACGCATCGGTCCTGGCGTCATTCTTAGCGTCTGCCTTTGGTGCATTCTTTGGCTCTGCCTTCGCAGAAGCCTTAGGCGCTGCCTGCGCTTTGACTTCCGAATCAGCAGCAGTCTGTGCCTTAGGCTCTACCTTTGGGGCAGCCTTTGGATCTGCCTTTGCAGCAGCCTTTGTCTCTGTATCCGGTGAAGCCTTTGGCTCTGTATCTGAAACAGCCTTAACATCCACTGCCTCTGTCGGCTTTGATACTTCCTCCTTGACAGGCTCTGCCTTTGGAAGCGGCACACCTACAGGTTTTCCCTTTGGTGGTTTATGTTTATTCTCTAAGTAAGTGTTGTCAACAATCGGCTTTCCGATCGGAGGCTTAGGTCTGCTTGAAAGACCGGGTCTTGCAGTAGCCCTTACAGTCGTTCTCGGAGCCTCCGGCTCGACTTCCTTTCCCTTGGTTGACTTTCCCTTGACGATCAGATTATCACGCTTGCTGCTGCCCTTCAGTTTTTCAACATCAGCATCAGACAGAATACTCATATGATTCTTCACATCTATATTTAATGCACTCGCTCTCTCCAGAAGCTCTTTACTGGTCAAATTAATCTCTTTTGCTAATTCATGAACCTTCATTGCCATTAGAACACCTCTCTTTCTGATTGAATCTGGTCAATCTCCTTAACGATGATTTCCGCGAAATGCTTATCCGTTATACCGAATATCCCTTTACCGCTCTTCCCTGTTATCCTGGACAGTTCATCGCTGTTCCCGAAAACCCTATATTCTATGTTATTCCTGTTACAGCACTGTAACATTTTTTTCATTGTATTATCTGCAATATCATCTGTAACGATCAGAAGCTTAATCTTCCCTTTTTCCATCATCATCTGACAGGTATTACTGCCTGTTACGAGATTTCTGGACTTAGCAGCAAATCCAAGGTATGTCATAACCTTATCTCTAACCATCAATATCACCATCCATCATCTTTGAAACAGTATCAATGATTTCGTCAGCCGCTGCTGCGGTGACCGCACCCTTAAAGCCTCTGACAACAGCCCTCTTCTTTTTTGCCGCATCTATGCACTCTCTCTTCCTGCAGACATAAACGCCTCTCCCCTTGGCCCTTCCATCAGGGTCAACGGTCAAAACCCCCTCGTAGCAGGCAATTCTAACCAGCTCATTCTGTGGTTTTGATTCCAGGCAGCCGATGCATTTTCTCATGGAAACATTAGATTTCTTCAACTTCGAAAACCTCTTCTCCTTCTTCGTTACCGTAATATGCAGAATGGCTCTTAATGTCAATCTTCCATCCGCTTACCTTAGCCGCAAGTCTTACATTCTGTCCTTCCTTACCGATAGCAAGTGACAGCTGGAAGTCAGGAACGATTGCAGTTGCCATACATTCTTCCTCGTTCTCGATTATAACCTCTTCAACCTTCGCAGGGCTTAGAACGTTTGTAATCAGTTCTCGTGGATCCTCGCTCCATGAAATAATGTCTATTTTTTCTCCGTTTAACTCATCAACGATAGTCTGAACTCTTGTTCCTCTTGGTCCAACGCATGCACCAACCGGATCTACGTTCTCGTCATATGTGTAAACTGCAAGCTTGGTTCTTGAACCTGCTTCTCTTGCAATTCCTTTAATTTCTACCACTTCATCCTGAATTTCCGGTACTTCCAGTTCAAACAGTCTCTTTACAAGACCGGGATGAGATCTTGAAAGGAATACCTGAGGACCCTTGGTTGTTCTCTTTACATCCATGATGTATACCTTAAGTCTCTCGTTGATGTTGAAGCGTTCGCCCGGAACCTGTTCATTGGCGGAAAGAATACCTTCTGCTCTTCCAAGGTTAATAAACATAGTTTCACCACTTTTTCTCTGAACGATACCTGTCAGGATTTCGCCCTGCTTAGTGATGAAATCATCGTAAATCATTCCTCTTTCTGCTTCTCTGATTCTCTGTACAACTACCTGTTTAGCAGTCTGTGCCGCAATTCTTCCAAAGTCTCTAGGAGTAACCTGATATTCAATGGCATCACCAACTTCATATCTTGGGTCTACTGCCTGAGCCTCCTCCAGGGAAATCTGAAGCATATCGTCTTCGACTTCCTCAACGATTTCCATTCTCATCAGAACTGCAATATCTCCTGTTTCTCTATCGATGTCAACTCTTACGTTCTGCGCTGTTCCATAATTCTTCTTGTATGCAGATACCAGTGCAGTCTCAATAGCCTCAATAAGAATGTCCTTGGAAACATGCTTTTCCTTCTCCAGTTCTTCAATAGCTGTGATAAATTCCTTATTCATAGTATTCTGGGTTCCCTCCTTAAAATACAACTGCCAGGTTTGTCTTAGCAACCTGATCTACGTCAAAAGCCAGTTCATTTTCATTTTCATCCTGTATTACAATCTTGTTGTCTATCAGCCCCACAAGAATGCCTTCGTAAAGCTTTTTACCGTTCACACCCCTGTAAAGCTTAACCTCAACAAGTTTTCCCGCATATTTCGCATAGTGTTTTGGCTCAATTAACTGTCTGTCCATTCCCGGTGACGATACCTCAAGGTAATAGTTCTGTTCTATAGGATCTAATCTGTCAAGCTCGTCACTTAAGAAGCGACTGACCTTTTCGCACTCGTCAGTGCTCACATACTCCTCTGTATCATCAGATAACTTGTCAATGTAGACGCGCAGAAACCAGTCCTTGCCCTCCTTGACAAACTCCACATTATAAAGCTCCAATCCCTCATTTGTCAGGAATTCTTCAGCGATTTCCGCTATCGTTTCATTTATTCTTTTCTTTGCCATATCCTACCCTTCTGCCGATTTGGCTCAAACAAAACTGAAAGAGTGGGATTAACCCACTCTTCTGCCAAAATTCTGAAATTGTCAGTACTGTTATATTATCACGGCTGCATAATTCTGTCAATAGCCACATGAATATTTTAAGCAAATTCATACTATACCAGATGTAAATTTACACCCGATGTATATTAATCGCAATAGCTCTTACCACCTCATCGATAGCTATCGGCTTTGCAACATGCGCGTTCATACCCGATTCCAGCGATGCTGCCACGTCTTCTGCAAATGCATTTGCCGTCATAGCGATGATAGGAACAGTTCTCCCGTCAATCCGATCATTCATGCCGCGTATGGCCTGTGTCGCCTGATACCCGTTCAGCCTGGGCATCATTATATCCATCAGTATCACATCGAAACTTCCTGCAGGCCTCTCGGCAAAAATCCTGACGGCCTCATTTCCGTCCACTGCTCTGGTAATGTGCATTCCAAGCTCCTCAAGCTGGACAGTAGCAATTTCCGCGTTAAGGTCGTTGTCCTCAGCCAGCAGTACATTTATGCCATTCAGATTTACCGGTTTCTCCGCAAGACTCTTATTGTTTTCTGTCTTCATATCAGCAAGCATAAAGGGCAGTTCAACGGTGAAAGCCGTGCCGACTCCCTTTTGGCTCTTCACAGAAATCGTTCCGCCCATCATATCAACATAACGCTTTGCAATTGCCATACCAAGGCCGGTTCCCTTGTACTGCGTTCTGGCACCTGACTCCTCCTGGGTAAACTCATCGAAGATGTGAGTACAGAATTCCTCACTCATGCCGCATCCTGTATCCGAAATCTTAAACCATACGTTAACATGAGCCTCGTCCTCACCCGGTCTGTTCCCCATGGAAAATACGATGCTTCCTCCATCATCTGTAAATTTAACCGCGTTGCTGAGAATGTTCACCAGTATTTCTCTTATGCGCACTGAATCAGCCATAACACTGCAGGGATGTTCCCCCTCAGGCTGTTCTATCCTGAAGTTCAGGTTTCTACCGGTCAGGAATCCCTGGGTAATCGACACTACTGCGTCAACAACGGAGCATAGATTTGTCGGAACAGGTTTATATGCAACCTTTCCGCTCTCCACACGGCTCAGATCAAGAACATCATTAATCAGTGTCAGAAGATGCTCTGAACTTGATTCTATTTTGTCCAGACACTTTTCAACTTCCTCATTAGTATTCTGTTTCTTTGCAATAGTTGTAAACCCGACGATTGCATTCATCGGTGTACGAATATCGTGTGACATATTGTTGAGAAAAACAGTTTTGGCTCTGTTTGCCTGCTGTGCTGACGCGAGTGCAGTCTCCAGACTCTTTGTCAAAGCTTTTTCCTGTGCGAGATATTTCTTGGTTCTCTTTGCATATCTCAATATCATATATACAAAAGCAGCTGCAATTATAACAACAAGCAGCAGAACCCAGAGAATATTATCCCTTATAAAATCCTTTGCAGTATATACGTAAATCTTGTTCTGATACTTATGCGCGTTGGATATAACATAATTCTTATCCAGCGTACTCAGACCGTGATTTAATAAAGTCAGCAGTGCTCTTTCTCCCCGCTTGACC
Organism: Emergencia sp.; assembly: GCA_051883055.1. Taxonomy (GTDB): domain Bacteria; phylum Bacillota; class Clostridia; order Peptostreptococcales; family Anaerovoracaceae; genus Senimuribacter. The sequence continues at coordinate 4,959 of JBJESZ010000102.1, read as the reverse complement.
CCCATACATAATGATGATGAATCCGTCAGCTCGATAGAATCCAGGGACGCATAATCGCTTTTTACTGTCAGAGCATCTGTTCTGAGACCGTTAGTTATTGTGCAGTCGGCTTTGCCGTCAGTGACCGCCTTCAGACACTCATCTATCGATTCAAAGTATACAATCTCAGCATCGGGATACTGCCTTTTTGTGTACTCATACTGTATAAGGTTGTTGCGGTTTACTGCTATTTTGTCTATTGACAGATTCTCGTAGCTTCCCTTGTACACCAGATCTGCATTAATCTGTTCTACATCTGTCGTCTGAAATATTCCCTGCATTTCAGAAAACCAGATATCACCATATATAGGAAAGACAACGTCCACCTTGCCTTCATTGACTGCATCGATCATGTCGTTATGACTATCAAAACCCACATATTTAATCTCAGGCCTTTTTTCAGTTGACAGCTTATCAAAAACCTCCTCGAAAATATCTACCACCAGACCTGTTGCTTTTCCGGTTTCACTGTCGGTATCAGAACACGGAAGATAATTGTTCAGATATCCGACAGTTAATTTATCATGTGTTTCAATCCACCGCTTTTCATCAGCTGATAATGTCATAATCGCTGCCGTCTCGGAGAAATATCTGTTGTGAAGATTCTGCAGGTAATAAGGTGAAACCCTGTCAATTTCCTCAAGTGCAGAATTCAGTTCTCCAAGAATATCATTACGGTTTTTCGAAACTGCAAGATAGTAGTCTGATGATCCGATCATGGTAACCGGAACCAGACCGTCAGATGGGACAATTGCATTATCCGTATCGGCTACTGCATCAACCTCATGGTCGGCAAAAGCCTTATACAGCTTCTCATTTCCCTCAAACGTCTTTATGCTGCAGCAGTTTCCGTGCTCCCGGTTCCATGCTTCAAGATAAACATTCTGCATTGAACCGGCTGTACATCCTATTTTAATATTCCTTAATTCGGAAATCTTTAAATTTGCAAACTCACTGTTCTGCCATACATAGAGGTAATAATTTTCAGTTCCCATAGGATAGTCAGGAAAGCTCATTTTCTCAGCTCTTTCGTCAGTATACGAAACCCCTGCCATTATATCAACCTCACCGCTTGAGAGTTTTTTCATTATTTCGGTCCAGTCGCCATACACGTACTCATAATTCCAGCCTGTGTAATATGCCACTTTCTGAAGATATTCGTATGCATATCCTGATTTATATTCATCATCACTTCTCCCCTCAGAGAAATTGCTGCTCCATACATATCCCACTTTAACGGTTCTGTTCTCACGAGATGATGCAAATGCACTGCCCGGAATTGCGGCAGCAATGAGAATAATAAGACACAGAACAGCCGCAGCTATTCTATTAATTTGTTTCCTGACATGTGAATATCTATTCTCAACCATTTACAATACCTCCGTTATGCAGCGGCCTGTAGACGAATATTTTACATCTATAATGCGTCGCCTGTTTTTCTATACACAGAAATATTATCATATAATGTCGATGTATTCAATCGCTCAGCCAAAAAGTGACTCAACGCATGAATATGCTGACAATGATGACAATTGATGATAATCATCTGCTTCGAAAATCCTTAAAAATAAAGACAACAGAAAAGGCTGTCCCATTTTACGGAGACAGCCATAATTAAAGATTTCAGTCACAATCTTTACCTGTTGTTTTGTCTTTAGTTTTGTCTTTTATGAATTATTTCAGATTTTTTCTGAAAGATTCAGCCAGATTACATTTCACCTCGAAGCCCTTTTTCTCCAGTGTACCCTGCAGAGCATTCAGTGTAGCTTCTACCTTATCTTCATATGCATTTTCCCCCATATGACCGATACGGACAACTACACCTGACAACACATCGAAACAACCTGAAATCATGATGTTATAATCCTTTTCCATGCCCTCAAGAATGTCCTTCTCTGTCATTCCCTCCGGAATCAGAACCGCAGTCGCATTGTTAGAAAATCCATCTTCCAGATACAGCCCGATGCCGCCTTCCTGCAGTGCCATCCTGGTAGCTTTTGCGATACGTTCATGGCGATCATAAATTGTATCCTGCATTTCAAAGAAGTTGTCCAGCGCAGCACGAAGACCATATATATCGCTGATTGGCATAGTGTACGGGAATACCTGCTTTTCGTAATAACCTTTGAAATTCAGTATATTAGCATAAAACGCGGCAATAGGTGTTTTACGTTTTTCCATAGCTTCAAAGGCTCTTTCGCTGACCCAAAGCATTGTCAGTCCCGGTGGACATGAAAGTGCCTTCTGTGAACCCCCGCAAAGGATATCGATTTTGCTGTTTGAAAGATTAAGCTTCTCACCAAACATACCTGCAACAGAATCTGCTACAGTCATGATTCCGTAACGATCGAGCAGCTTGCTTATTTCCTCCACGTCATTAATCACGCCGCTTGGTGTATCAAGATGAACCACGGTTGCATATTTGAAGTGACTGTCATTTTCCAGGAATGCTTCCAGCTCATCCAGGTTAACAGGACGATGATAATCCGAAACGAATGATACAGGTTCACCGCCATAAATCTTTACAAAATCAGCAAATCCTTTTCCGAACACACCATTATCGATTACCAGTACTCTGTCTCCAGGTTCTGTCAGAGAGGCACATGCAGCCTCCAGACCGAGAATGCCCTCGCCGCCAAGTATCAAAGCCTCATTATCCGTATTAACCGCCTTTGAAAGAAGCTGACATGTTTCTTTATAAAAGTCAAAGAAATCCGGATCCAGGTCAGGATTGGTACACTCGAGACTACGAGCCATTCTGACATTTTCCCTTACCTGTGTCGGTCCCGCTGTCATAATCTGATACATACAATTACCCCCTATATAGCATGAACATATTTTCTAAACTGAGGTATGATTACAAGAACGATCACACCTGCAACACCAACCTGCAGAATATTTCCAGGGATGGAGCCCAGCGGTGCAACCCAGTTTCCGTAAAGAATTACCTCGGCAAAATAGTAGCCAACGATTTTAATAATCAGTGCCAGAATAATTGATACAATATTATTTACATTAGCGTTCTTAAATGGTCTCTTCTCAGCCATCAGACCAACTACATAACCCATAGCACCAACGATGACAAAAGTAAACGGTGCCCATGCTGTCCATCCACTGAATAAATCAAATAATCCCATACCGAAAGCACCTGCTAACGCACCGGTCTTGCGTCCATAAAGCATTGCACCTATAAAAAGAGGCACATTGCCAAGGTGAATAAGACCGCCGCTTCCAACCAAAGGAAGACGGATATTAATGAGCCATGTTGCAACATAGGTCAGCGCAATAAATAATGCAGTAATAACCAGCGTATATGTTTTGTTTCTACTTTGTTCCATAATATATTCCTTCCATTCTCTAATAATTAAATAATAGTATTTTCGTCGACACATACATCATACACAGAAAGTGAACATATTAAAACATGCAGATTTATATTATTTTTATATATACAATATAGCTATAATAGGGTGAATAGAATAACTGTTATCTTTAAAATTGCAATAATTAAAATAACAGTATGGCCGATAATATAACTTGAGAATCTATTTACCTATCAGCTTCAATATGATAAGATGATAAAACAAAACGGAACTGGAGGATATGCAAATGAGATATAATGATTTTAACGGAGAAAAGGTATCATCACTAGGTTTTGGTACAATGCGTCTACCAATGCATGATAATGGAGAAATCAACTACGAAGCCGGTGCAGAAATGGTTGAGGCAGCTATGAAAAGCGGTATTACATATTTTGATACAGCTTATAAGTATCACAAAGGGGAAGCAGAAAACTTCTGTGGAGCAGTTCTTTCAAAATATCCAAGAGAAAGCTACACCCTGGCAGATAAACTTCCGACATGGCTGTGCGACACAACAGAAGACGCAGAAAGAATATTCAATGAGCAGCTTGAAAAATGTAATGTAAACTATTTTGATTATTATCTTCTTCACAGCATAGATGAAGGAAGCTGGCCTGATATTGAAAAAGCAAACCTTGTTGACTTTATGATTAAAAAGAAGAAATCAGGTCTGGTAAAGCATATAGGATTCTCTGCTCACTGCGAACCTGAACTGCTGGAACATATTCTATCCAAATATAATGATGTATTTGAGTTCGTTCAGCTTCAGATCAACTACTTTGACTGGGAATTTCAGGATGCAAAAGCTTTGTATGAAATAGCAAGAAAGTACAACCAGCCAATCATTATAATGGAGCCGGTTCGCGGCGGAATGCTTGCAAATCTTCCAAGTGAAGATGCGAAAAAAGTATTAGATGATGCAACTGCTGCAGAAGGAAAAGACCCAATGAGCTATGCAGCCTATGCGCTTCTGTTTGTCGAGCAGCTAGAAGGTGTAGTGTGCACACTTTCCGGAATGTCATCCCTTGAGCAGACTGTTGACAATATTAATACATTTTCAGAAAAGGAACTTACTGCAGAGGAGTTAGATGCTATCACTCACGCAACATCAAAACTTCAAGCAGACATTCTTATCCCATGTACTGGCTGTGACTACTGCTTTGAATGTCCATCTGAAATTAAGATTTCCAAACTGTTTGCCTGGTATAATGAGGCTGCTGCAAAAGGCTTTCACTATATTTGGGGATCACTTGCCAGAAACTACGAAAAGATTGGACCGAACGCAGCAAACTGTATAGAATGCGGAAACTGTCAGTCACATTGCCCACAAAAAATCGATATTATCGAAAAGCTTAAAATGCTTCATAAAAAATACAACGAACTAAAAGAAATCGGCGAATAACTATTTCTCAGGCAAAGAAATTACCCATATTGTCTGCACTGAGACATGTTTCACGACTGAATTACCAGGTTTCACCAGCTGGATTACAAATGCCATCTGAAAATTCGGTGCATTTTGGACTTTTCTCCGAGTATGCACCGAATATTAATATTATGA
>JBJESZ010000101.1:0-27644 GCA_051883055.1 Emergencia sp. | reverse complement strand
TTGTTCTGACTCTTCGACTTGAACTGAGTCATTCTGGACAATTCTCCTGTATATGAATTACATGTCAGAATCCATGACAGCTCAGCGTGACCCGGAACATCTGACTGAACGAAAACGATTGATTTCTTAGGATCAACACCTACCGCAAGGTACAGGGCAGCTACGTCAAGGATATGCTCCTTCAGTGCCTTTGGATCCTGCGGAACTGTAATTGCATGCATATCTACGATACAGTAGATACATTCATGGTCCTCCTGAAGTTCAACGAACTGTCTCAGAGCTCCCAAATAGTTACCTAAATGTATATTACCTGTGGGCTGAACGCCGGAAAAAACTCTTTTCATCTGTATATCCTTTCACATAAATTACTACCCTTTAATATACCATATTTTACGCAAAACCGTCAAGAACGGAAGATTATCAGGTCTTCACCAATCTTAACAATAGAGTCCCAGGACAGCTCGAATCCAGGTGCGGTCAAAGCTTCAATCTTGCCTGTCTTTCCATCAAAAAGCAGCTCCGCATCCCAAAATGACCCGTGTCTGCTTCCCTTTGTAAGATCGACAATCTCCTTATCACCAATTTCGCTTAATAGCATATTTAAACCTCCCTCTGCCAACAATATATCTATAATTACGAAACAGAGGAGAATTATATGAGTGAAGAAACTAAAGACAAAAATGTTGAACAGCCCGAGGCAATTGCCCTTGTAAAGGAATGGGGAATGCTTCAGAACGGCCTGGGTTTCAAAAGTGACTATCAGTACATTTCCATTATAGGATGCATAGAGGGGCATTCTGTCCTTCCAAGCGAAACAAAAACTACCAAATATGAGCACCTTATCCCACAACTGATTGCTGTTGAGGAAAACCCGGATATCAAAGGTCTCCTGCTGGTGTTAAATACCGTCGGAGGTGACGTCGAAGCGGGTCTTGCACTTGCCGAACTGATTGCATCATTATCAAAACCCACTGTGTCGCTGGTAATCGGAGGAGGACACAGTATAGGTATTCCTATGGCTGTAGCAGCAGATTATTCTTTTATTGCAAAGTCAGCCACCATGACGATGCACCCGATTAGAACAAGCGGCACGCTGATTAATGCAGAATCCACTTTCGAATACATGAGAAGGACGCAGGAAAGAGTGGTGGATTTCATTGTTTCGCATAGCAGTGCCTCCAGGGAAGATGTGGAGAAGAAGATGAATCAGACTGGAAATATCTCCAATGATGTGGGTACGATTCTGTTTGGAGAAGATGCAGCAGAGATGGGCCTGATAGACGGCATCGGAGGGCTTAAGGAAGCTTTGATAAAACTGCGGGAAATGTCAGATGGAGAATAATTACAGTTAATATATAGAAATAAATGAAAAATATGGTTGACAAGAAATGTAAAAAATGTTATTCTTTTCTCACAGAAAGGAGGGAGAAAATGGAAATTGTTAAAGTGGGTCTGTGTCTGGACGATAGAGATTATGCAGAGAAGCTGGCAGAAGGTTTGAGCCGGGAATACAAAGGACTTCAGATATATCTCTTAGATGATTTAAAAGGTATCAGCGGGCTTGACCTTATTCTGGCATCGCGTTGGAACGGACAGTCAAATGTTGTTGAGGCAGGCTGTGATATGCAGGAAGAACAGCTTGAAAGTGAGCCGTACAGACTATGCATATACAAAGACTGCCCCAATATGATTAATGACCTGCTTTACATTTATTTTAAGCTTACAGGTAAGGTCTGCAGATATATAGGGGAAAACATCTGCAGGACTGTAGCGTTCTGTTCCACATCCGGTAGCTGCGAAGTTACCAGAACGGCTGTTGAAACCGGTAAATATCTTTACAGAGTATTTGGAAGCAGGTGTCTGTACATTAATCTATGCCTTGTGGATGAATCTCATGATATTCTGCATCACGAGGAGGGAAGTCTCTTGAAGCTTTTATACTATATCAGCAATTCGGTGGACTTTCCTGTTGGACGCTTCATTTCAGAGGGTACGGAAATTGACTGCCTGAAAACAGGTGTAATTAACAGTTATTCAGATGAGATGACTCCGGAAATTTTTGAAAAACTGCTAGTCAGAATAGAGGAGCAGGGAATCTATGATTTTGTTCTGCTTGATATTGGAAACCAGTTTAGCAGGACTAACCGAAGACTTATTGCGGAGATGGATCACATCATTCTGATGGAAAAAAATACCGGAAACCGGTTATCTGAGTCTGTTCGTCATGAACTGAAAAGACTTAGAGGTGAAAAGCCTTTTATGTTCCTCAGTTGTGACCATGACGGCTATTATGGGAAGCATATAGCTGATATATCTAAGAAAATTGTGGAGGATTGTGAATTTGAAGTCGTCAGACAGGGGTTACATACAGACAAAAACTGAAGAAGCTAAAGCGAAAATAGTAGATGCAGGGAGAAGAATAAGTGACTCAGAGGCATTGGAAATTGTCGAGGATATAATACTCGACGGCCTGGGCTTTTTCGAACTGTCTGAATATAACAGACTGATTGACTCAGTGTATGCAAGAACAAGGAACAAATTCGGACTTCTGGAGACCTTTCTGAATGATGATGACTATAGCGAAATAATGATTAACGGTATAGAAAATGCTTTTGCTGAGCGCAGAAATGGCGAGGTGATTCGTCTGAATGGAATGTTTGACAGTGTTGAAGAACTAGAGACGGTAATTCGTAATATTGCATCAGGGGTAAATCGTGAAATAAATGAACTGTCCCCGATTCTTGATGCGAGGCTGCCGGACGGCTCCAGAGTAAATGCAGTTTACAAGAATGTTGCAGCTAACGGACCGGTTCTGACTATAAGAAAATTTGGCAAGAACGGCTTCTCCTTAAGTGATATGACAGACAGCGGCACTGTTACAGCAGAATGTGCAGAGATGCTTGGCAGTCTGGTAAAAAACGGATACAACATCTTTGTGAGCGGAGGAACATCAAGTGGAAAAACCACGTTCCTCAACGCATTATCAGCATGCATTCCGAGCAGAGAGAGGGTAATCGTAATAGAGGATTCCATGGAATTGAAGCTTCAGCATATTGAGAATCTTGTGCAGATGGAGTGTCATAATGCAAATTCAACCGGACAGGGTGAAATAAACATGGCCAGCCTGATTAAGACGAGTCTGAGAATGAGGCCGGACAGAATAATCGTCGGTGAAGTGAGAGGAGAAGAAGTCTCCGATATGCTTCAGGCCATGAATACCGGGCACGACGGATGTATGAGCACGGGACATGCCAATTCAGTTGGCGGTATGCTCAGGAGACTTGAAGCTATGTATCTTATGGGTTCATCTATACCAATAGATGCCATAAGGGCACAGATAGTTGAAGGGATAGACATAATGATTCACCTTGGAAGACTGGACAGCGGTCAGCGAAAGGTGATTGAAGTTCAGGAACTGATAGGATTTGAAGATGGAAATTATGTGCTAAATCCGCTGTTTGTAATTGATGACAGACTGAATCTGAAGCGAACATCAAATGAACTGCAGAACAATAGTAAGCTTAGATTGCGAGAATGCATATGACAGAATACTGTTTATACAGACTTACCGGAAAAGAGAAACTGCTTTTTTCTCTGATCGTAATCACAGGCTGTGCCGCCCTGGGCGTGCTTTTCTACAGATCCTTTTTTACATTACTGTTCTATCCTTTTATTTACAGAAGGTGTGAGAAAATGTATACGGAGTATCTGTGCGAAAAGAGAAAGAAAGCCCTGATTGTTGAATTCAAGGACTTTATATATCTGGTATCGTCATCCATGGCAACAGGCAAACACATGCTTCCGTCGATAAAGGATGCAGTAGAGAGCCTGGAGCGAATATATCCGGATTCGTTAATGGTTAAGGAACTTGAAATGATAATATACCGGGTTGAGGATACCGGAGCGGATGAAGCAGAGCTTCTGTACGATTTTGCTCGAAGAACAGGACTTGAGGATATAGAGGACTTTGCGCAGATATATCAATGCTGCAGGCAGACAGGTGGAAACATGGTTGATGCAATAAACAAGGCTGCTGATGTGATAAGTGATAAAATAGTTATTGAAAATGAAATAAGGACGATTGCTTCACAAAAGAAGCTGGAAGGCAGAATAATATCTGCAATGCCCGTGGCAATTATCCTGTTTCTTCAGTGCATTTCACCTGATTATCTTAATGTGATGTATGAAACGCCGGCCGGCAGAATCCTGATGACAGCAGCTTTGGGAGCGACAGTTGCGGCATATGTGGCAATAGAAAGGATTACAGATATTGAAATCTAAGTGGTACATAAAGATTAGAGATTGTTTGCTCGGCTTTGCAGAGTACTGCAGGAGAGAGGAAAACATCAGAATATCGGCTGGCGCAATCGGCCTTGTTGTTCTGCTGACAGGAATTCAGATTGGTGAGTATCTGTCTGAGCAAAAAAGCTATGTTTACAATGACAAGGGGGAACTGGTTGCCTTTGTCAGAAATTCTGAGGATACTGCGGAAAGTATTCCACTACGAATCAGGATTTCCAGAAACGGCGAGAGTAAGGTTAAGGATGTTGTAATTAATATGGATGGAAAAAAGAAAAACGGAAGTGTTAAGGATGCTTCTGACGACGAGAATAAATTCTTTGAAACATATATCACAGGAATTGTTTCCGAACTTTCCGGAAGTAAGGATAAAATCCTGTACCTTCCTCTCAGAGATAAGGATGTCAGTATTTCCTGGGAAAAGCAAAGTGATTTCAGTTTTATTCTGATTCCCTTACTGTTTCCTCTTATTATGGCAGCCATTAGAGAAAGCAGGAAATCAGATGATAAGAAAAAGCAGGAATACCGGAATGGATGTGTCAAACGTTCCTTGCCAAGATTCTGCAATCAGCTTCTTCTGATAACAGGAAGCGGGATTATTCTTGAGGATGCATTCAACAGGATAGCCATGATGTATGAGAACAGCAGCTCTGAAGATTACTTTAAAAATATCATTATAGGTATAAAGAATCAGTGTGAGAATACCTCGGATAATACGATAAATGCCCTGGTTAATAAATCCAAGGAACTCAGAATCAGAGAACTGTCCAGATTAAGTGGCATTCTGGAAAACGGACAAAAGAAAGGCATAGATATGACTTCCAAGCTTGAACTTGAAAGTGAGTTACTGTGGAACGAGAGAAAGAACCATGCAGAAGAAAAAGGAAGAGCTGCAGAAGTCAAACTGTCATTTCCACTTGCAATACTGCTGATTGTACTGATAGTGATAACAGCGGCTCCGGCAATGATGGAAATGTAAAATGAAAGCGGGTGATTGGATGAGAAATACTTTAAGAAGCCGAAAGGGTATGGAACTTGTGCAGGTGGGATTGCTTATCGGAATAAGTGTCGCTATAGCACTGATATTCAGAACCCAGATTACTACATTTGTTAATAACACTTTTCAGGCACTTAACGGATAATATGATTTTTAATAACAAAAGTGGAAGCCAGATGGTGGAAGCATCAGTTGTGATTCCGATTTTTATTCTGACTGTATTCAGTCTGATTTCTGTCTGTATTTTTTTCTTCAGCAGCCTGAAGGCACAGACAGCTTTACATAATGAGCTGGTCGAAGAAATCTGCAGCAGTAATGCCATTTTTAACATAAAAACCAGAACAATTGAAACCTCTAAATACACAGGTGGCATTTCAAAAATTGCTGTAAAGAAGAAATCAGAGGGAAAGGTGTATATAATAAACCAGGCAGAAATAATCAGAATAGGGAAAATACTGGAGTTAAGCCATGATGAAGAGTAGGAAAGGTACAGTAACAGTTCTTATCTGTCTTTTCTTTGCTACTCTGATGTCACTGATTTCTGCATACATTGGAGCGGCAAAAGCCACTGCACTATCGAGTGCTGTGAAATCACTTGGCAGTCTTTGGGGTGAATCGGTTATGGCAGAGTACGACCTTAATCTCTACAACCGTTACGGATTATTCGGGTTTTACGGACAACCCGCGGACGTTACTGACAGATTGGATTTTTACGCAATCAGATCCATAGGTCAGAAACGGTATGTGGACTATGAAGGCAGCTCTGCCAGGCTGTATGACTACTCGCTGGTAAACTTTGCTGTATTTAAGAAGCAGGTCGTGAAGGCAGGCAAATATTCTCTTACAGATGAGGCCTGCAGACCCGAAGAAATAAAAAGAATTCCCGGAAGTCAGGTCACAAATTCAGGCACGGTTTTATTCGATTCCCTGCCTTCGGGTGGAATGGGCAGCAGTTCCGATATTTCCCAGGCAATAGACGTTTTAAGATCAGTATCAGATTTCAGGGATCTGATTCATAACACCTCTGACGTCTATTTCGAGAACAGATATATTGATTATTATTTTAAATCTCAGGTTAGGAATGACGAACTGGGTGAAACCTACTTCGATAATGAGAAGGAATACATAATATGCGGACATAAGGATGATGAAACCAATGTACGGGCAATAAAGCTGAGAATCATAGGAGTAAGGGAAGCTCTCAATACTGCTTTCATAATGAAGACTCCGTCCATGTGTGCCCAGGCGCTGGCTGCAGCGGAAGTGATTACGCCCGGGCCTGCAGCAGCTGCCACACAGAAGGCTTTGATAGCTGCGTGGGCTCTTGCTGAAAGCAACAATGATTACAGATTGCTGATGAGGGGACACAGAGTCCCCATAATGAAGACGGAAGCAACCTGGGCAATCGATCTTGAAAGTATAGTGAACAATACTGAGAAAGATGTTGTTTATACCGGTGTGGATAAAGGGGAAAACTACGACGACTATTTGCTTTTATTTTTATACCTCATGGATGAAAGAGTAAAGCTTTTAAGAGTGATGGATCTTATACAGATTAACAGCAGGTATCTGTACTATGACAGTTTTCTTCTTAAGAACTATAATGCAGGACTTGAGTATCAGCTGAATGTGAATGGAAAAAAATATGATTTCAATATGGAATATGAAAAAGGGTAATCGTAAGGGATCATATCTTGTTGAAGCTACAATTGCTGTTCCCGTATTCTTTATCGCAGTGTTTGCTCTGATTTCGATTATTCCTGTGATAGCGGCATGTGAAAACATAACCTTTGCAACTGTAGAGGAAATGCGATTTGAATGTATGAAATCTGCTTTCAGGGAAAACACCACTGCGCTGCCCCTCAAAACAGCAGGACGTGTTTTGAGAGAAAATGATAAAGTGGAAAACTCAATTGTTACTGAATACAGATACAGGTACAGCGACAATGGGATTTCCGATCTGATAACCATAAAGGTCAGAAACACATTTTCACAGAATAATCCTTTTGGAATCGGACGTCACATAAGCTTTGATGAGGATATTACCGGAAGAGCCTTTACCGGAACTTATTACAATGGGAATGACGCTGCAGTGAATGATAAATGGGTTTACATATTTCCCGAATGGGGTGAAGCCTATCACAATCAGTCATGCACCTATATTAAAGGATCAAGTAAACTGGAATACCTTTCCCGGGAAATAATGAGGGACTATGAACCATGCAAACTATGTAATGCCAGTTCAGCTCAAATCGGTAGTCCCGTGTTCTGCTTTACCAGGTATGGGGAAGTTTACCATCTTCCGGAATGTTCCGTGGTGGACAGATACTATATAGAGGTCAGATGCTATGAGGCGGAATCCAAAGGATATCGCCCATGTTCAAAATGTGGAGGATAGTGATGGCAGGCTATGAAAAGATAAACTATCTGGACAAAGGTATCAAGAAATACGAGCGAGACATCCTCACACTCGGCTTGTGTGATTCTTTTTTTCCGGTATCATTTGTTGAAGACAGGAATATGATTAAAGGAATCTATGACTGCAGAAACTATGAGAAACTGTGTGACGTCAGCAGGCTGGGATGTGATGAGTGTCTCAGTATAATGATTAATCTGATTAACAATGTTGTTCAGGCTGAAAGGCACTGTATATTTGCAGAAGATATAGATTATCGAATCGAAAACTGTTTCGTAAGCAGGGAAAACAGAGATGTTAAATTTCTGTTCCTTCGTGACAGCAACAGGGTATCTTTTAAAGAAAAAATTCTTAGAATTATGGATTATATGTCGGAGAACCTCAGTGAAAAAGAAAGGGGAGTATTCAGGAAGGCTGTTGCTATGGCTGAGAAAACCGAGAGCAGCAGGGCTATAGTAGGCTTTCTTGAATCCCTGAGACGTGAATTAAATGAAACAAAACCTTAAGAAGGGGGGCATAGGCTCCCTTTCTTTGCATATTATAGATAACATATAAAACTCTATGTGCAGGAGGTATGCTGTGAGAAAAAGGAGAGTCAGAAGGTACAGGGGTGCCAGAAGATCCAGAGTAAGCAGAGGGACTGGACGAAATCACGGTACAGGAAATTCCATGATGAAATTTACTGCAATTATTGGTATAATGTTAGTGGCTGTAGCCTGTGGATATGGGACAGCCCGTTTCGTACTGGCTCCGATACTGGGCTATGATACGGAAGTACTGAAACTGGATTTTCCATCTAGAATTACATCCGCTATCTCATCAGGGCTCGGTGGTGAGAGTAAGGAAGACAAATCTGAGAATTATGCTCTGCAGTTTGGTGTATTCCGGAACAAGGATGGAGCTATAGAGCTGAAGAATCAGCTTATTTCCGAGGGCATAGATGTGACAGTAAGAGAAGAGGATGGGAAATATAAGGTGATTTCACCTTTAATCAGCAGTAAAAAAGAAGCATTAAATCAGCTAAAGGAAATCAAGACCGGTGGAGACAAGGATGTTTTTATTACCGGTGTGGATGAGAATTAACCGAAAGAAGAGAAAAGAACAGAATGATACCACTATCTACGAGGATAAGACCTGCGACACTGGATGAGTTTGTTGGACAAGATCATTTTATGTATAAAGGCTCATTGCTGTACAATTCAATAAAAAACAAGACCTTTGATTCAGCAATATTCTTCGGACCGTCAGGAACGGGAAAGACAACACTGGCGAGAATTATTGCCAGGGAAATGGATGGAAATTATACGGAAATAAATGCGTCCACCACAGGTACCAAGGAGCTGAAGGCCTTGATAGACGATGCAAAGCTCAGATTCTACGGGTTGGAGAACAGAACTACTTATGTATATATTGACGAGTTTCACAGATGGAACAAGCTTCAGCAGGATTCACTGCTTAAGGCTCTGGAAGAAGGCGTAATCAAGTTTATCGGAAGCACAACGGAAAATCCTTACTTTGCAATCAACAATGCAATTATCAGCAGAGTGCGCAACATTTATGAGTTTAAGCGACTGGATAACCAGAGCATAAAGACTATTCTCATAAGAGCACTTTCAGATAAGGAAAAGGGCTTAGGTAATCTGAATGTGAAATACGATGAGGAGGCCATCGATATACTGGCAGATCTTTCAAACGGAGATGCCAGAGTCTCTCTAGATACTCTTGGATTTATAGTGGACAATCTTGATTTGTCCAAGCCTGTAACAAAGGAACTTGTTGCAGAGGCCATGCAGCGAAAGATAGGCTTTTATGATAAGGGCGATGACAGATATAACCTTCTGTCTGCACTTCAGAAGTCTGTGAGAGGAAGCGATCCGGATGCCGCAATCCACTATTTTGCACGACTGGTTGACGGTGGAGCTGATATTCAGATGATTGGAAGAAGACTTATGGTTATGGCCAGTGAGGATGTAGGCATGGCATATCCATCTGCGGTTTCAATCGTGACCTCGTGTGTTCAGGCGGCTTTGATGGTGGGCTATCCTGAGGCGGCAATCAATCTGTCTCAGGCTGTGATCCTGTTGGCAAGCGCTCCTAAATCCAACGCATCATACATGGCTTATCAGGAAGCACTTCATGATATCCGTCACAGAAAAATTGATGATATTCCGGCTCACCTGAAGGATACGCATTATAAGGGAGCAAAGGATCTTGGTCTGGGAGAAGGGTATAAATATCCGCACGCTTACGGCGGGTATGTACAGCAGCAGTATCTGCCGGACAACCTGTACAGGGAAGGAAAGAAGTATTACAGGCCTACGTCCAACGGATCGGAGGCGTCTTTTAAAAAATTTTTAGAGGAACTGGAAAAGAAATATGGAAATAATCAGGGCTAAGAATTCCGGATTCTGTTTCGGAGTTAAACAGGCTATAGAGGCTGCGGAAAGGCAGATCGCTGAGGCCGACGGCAAACGAATATTTACCTGCGGTCCGCTGATTCACAATAAGCTGGTTACTGACAGTCTGGAAGAACGGGGAGTTGGAGTTATTAACAGGCCTGAGGATGCTCAGGCAGGGGACATTGTTATCATCAGATCTCATGGGGAAGCTAAAGACTTCTATGATCGTGCAGAGGCCGCAGGCATAGAACTGGTCGATGCAACCTGTCCCTTTGTTGCTAAAATCCATCGCCTGGTGAACAGTGCATATAAAGAAGGGCGGCATATTGTAATTGTTGGCGACTGCAGTCATCCGGAAGTCATTGGAATTAACGGATGGTGTGAGAACAAAGCTGTTATACTGGGAAGTGCTGAAGAGGCAGAGGTGACAGGGTTTGATTTCACTGATGCATTCGTGGTATGTCAGACTACGATAAAAAAAGAACTGCTTGAGCAGGTTCTGGCCGTGCTTCACGAAAAGGGCATATGCACAGATGTTCACGATACCATTTGCAATGCTACTAAGGAGCGACAGGAAGCATGTGAGGAATTGTCAAAAAAAGTTGATGCCATGGTGATTGTGGGCGGTCGAAATAGCTCGAATACCCGAAAATTATACGACATTTCACAAAAAAACTGCAATAATTCTTTTTTTGTTGAAAATATTCACGATTTACCATTGAAAGAATTGCAAAAATGTTATAAAATAGGGCTAGCAGCAGGTGCATCGACGCCTGAATGCTTAATTAAGGAGGTTATTGCTAACATGAGTGAAATGATCACTAACGACACAATGTCAATGGAAGATTTCATGGCTGAAATCGACGCGTCTTTAAGACTACCTCGCACTGGCGAAATTGTAGACGGTAAAGTACATCAGGTAACTGATAAAGAAGTTATCGTTAATATGGGTTGTAAGAAGGACGGAATTCTTCCTGCGGAAGAAGTAACTCTAGAGGAAGGACAGAAACTTACTGATTTATTCAAAGTAGATGATGAAATTCAGGCGAAGGTTATTAAGACTGACGACGGTGATGGTGGAATCTTACTTTCAAAGAAAAAGTTAGAAATCAATGAACACTGGAATGAAATCAATGAAGCTCTTGAAAATAAATCAATTATCAGCGTTAAGGTTGTTAGAACAGTTAACGGTGGTGTAATTGCAGCGTACAAGGAAGTAACCGGCTTTATACCTCTGTCACAGCTTTCAGATAAGTTCGTGGAAAGCGCAGATGAATTTATCGGACAGACTATGGACGTTAGAGTTACCAGAGTTGACCAGAGAAGAGGAAGAGCTGTATTCTCACACAAGGCTGTACTTGCTGAAGAGAGACAGAAGAAGGTCGCTGCAATCTGGGAAGGTCTGCATGTTGATGATGTAGTTGAAGGAAAAGTAATGAGATTTACTGACTACGGTGCATTTATCGATCTTGGCGGAATTGACGGATTATTACATATCTCCGAAATTTCATGGGGCAAGCTGAAGCACCCACAGGAAGTATTAACTATCGGTGACACTGTAAAAGTTAAGATTCTTTCAATGAATGAAGAAAAAGGAAAGATCTCATTAGGACTTAAGCAGACTACACCTGAACCATGGTCAGTAATCAACGAAAACTACCAGGTTGGACAGGTTGTATCCGGTAAGGTTGTTCAGATTAAGGAATACGGTGCATTCATCGAATTAGAGCCGGGTCTGGATGGTCTTGTTCACATTTCAGAAGTTGCTCATAAGAGAGTAACTGATATCGCTGACGAGCTTTCAATTGGACAGGAAGTTTCTGCAAAGATTTTGGAAATTGACGAAGAAAGAAAGAGAATCAGCTTAAGCATTAAGGATACTCTGGATGCTCCTGCAGAAGCAGCAGAAGAAGATGCTGAATAATTAAAAGTAATAATATGAAATTTTTGGCACAGCCGCTGAATCAGCGGCTGTGTTTTTTTGATATTCAGCTTCTATTATATTCCGCTTATAAAAAAATTATCGTTACAGATAATAAATTTGAAAACAGCAGAAAGGAGAATGAAGATGGAAAAGAGAAAATGGTTTCTTGTACCCTTATTAGCTATGGCCATTTTTGTTTGTGCGGGATGTGGAAGCACGGATACAAATAATGATGGTATTCCGGATAATGAGCAGAATTCCGTAAACCAGGATGTTGACAACAACAAAGCCAGAAATTTGGACAATAACAGCATTAACGATAATAACGACAGCCTGAGGGGCAAGAATGATAATTACAATGACAACCTTAACGACAGAACAACAAATAACGGCAATGTAGTCGATGATATCGGAAATGGAATAGAAAATGGCGTAGATGATGTTATAGACGGTACCGAAGATCTGCTTGACGGAAGAGATGCAAATAATCAGAATACTGCAAGAGACCGTGCAGCTAACCAGTAAAACAATTATTGGTTATGATGCAGGATAATACCAGATTGGGACGCAGGCCGGATAACAGCCTGCGTTTCATCATTGTAAATTCCAATAATCTGGTTTAAAATAACTGTATGGGTAAGAAAATGAAAGATAAGAAAAGTTATAAAAAATACAGTAAAATCAATACAAAGGCGAATAGAAAACCGTCAGGCGAGAGGCTGACTGGTATACTGGACAAGACAAAATCGGGATATGGATTTGTGCGTCAGGAAGAAGGCCGAGACATTTTCATAAGAAGATCCAATATGAACGGTGCCATGCATGGAGACCTTGTTGAGGTGGATCTGCTTCCGGAGTATCTTTGGGAGAGAAATAAGGAAGGGATAATTGATAAGGTTCTTGAACGCGCAAATTCTGAGGTTGTCGGCAGGTTTCAGAAGAACAAGCGATTTGGCTTTGTTGTGCCTGATGACAAGAGAAACAATGACGATATTTTTGTTAAAAGAGACAATTTCAGAAATGCACAGAACGGAGATACCGTTGTGGTTCAGATTACAAAATACCCGTCGAGGGATGCAAGTGCCGAGGGAAAGATTACAGAGGTTGTTTCCAGAAACGGAGAAGCCGGCGGTGAGATAAAGGCACTGATAAGATCTCATGGGCTGTTCGAAACCTTTCCGAGCCGCGTTAACGCTGAGGCGAAGGCCCGTTCAAGAGAACCGATTACAGAGGAGGAAATATCCGGGCGTGTGGATCTGAGAGATGCAAACGTTATAACCATAGACGGTGCTTCAGCCAAGGATCTTGATGATGGAGTATCCATCGAAAGGCTGGAAAACGGGAATTACCTTCTGGGGGTTCATATAGCCGATGTAAGCCATTATGTAGACGCACACGGTCATCTTGACAAAGAGGCACTTAAACGCGGTAACAGCGTGTATCTGCTGTCTCGTGTGGTACCTATGCTGCCTAAGGTGCTCTCCAATGGAATATGCAGCCTTAACCCGCATTCTGACAGGCTTACGCTCAGCTGCAGTATGGAGATAAATACCGAAGGAAAAGTAGTAAATCATGAAATCTTCGAGAGTATAATTAATTCAAAAGCACGAATGGTTTACGACGATGTATCCGATATACTTGAGAATCATGATGAAGAACTTATTGAAAAATACAGGTTTATATACGATGATCTGCTTCTGATGGAAGAACTGGCTGAAATACTTCGGAAGAAGCGAAAGGATAAAGGAAGCCTGGATTTTGATTTTGATGAAGCGAGCATACTTTTAGACGAGGATGAAGTTCCTGTAGAAATCGGCATCGAAGAAAGGAGAACTGCCAACAGACTGATTGAAGAATTTATGCTTGCAGCAAACAAAACAGTCGCCGAGCATTTCTTCTGGATGGACTGTCCGTTCGTGTACCGTGTCCATGAAAAACCTGACACAGACAAAATCGTGGAGCTGAAGGCCTTCCTTGCCGGGTTCGGCATTAATCTGCCTGTAAATCCGGACAACATTCACCCAAAGGTTCTCAATGACATTCTGGAGCAGGTTGAAGGAAAGCCCTATGAAAACATTGTAAATACAGTAATTCTAAGATCTATGAAAAAGGCCTTTTACAGTACATCCTGTGACGGCCATTTCGGTCTGTCATTTAAGTATTACTGTCACTTCACATCACCGATCAGACGTTATCCTGACCTTATGATTCATCGTATAATAAAAAAATCAATAAGAGGAGAGATGACCGATCAGCTCCTGTCCAGCCTGAAAAGCGATGCCGAAACAGCTGCATTTATATCCTCTCAGACAGAGAGGAAAGCTCAGGAGATGGAAAGAGAAGCTGAAAAAATGAAAAAAGCCCAGTATATGCAGGGAAGAATAGGCGAAGTCTTTGATGGTGTAATCAGCGGGGTGACCAGCTTCGGAATATACGTGGAGCTGCCTAATACTGTAGAAGGTATGGTTCGCCTGGACACTCTGAAGGATGACTTCTATGACTATGAGGAGGGAAAGTACAGAGTAATTGGACGGCGCACAAACAGAATCTACGCACTGGGTGATCAGGTGACCGTGGAAGTAATCGGCGCGAGCCCAGAGGATAGACAGATAGACTTTATTCTGATATAGAGCCGATTATTTCTCCAACTTCGGCCAGGAAAATGCGCTTTCCGGCCAAATCAGATACAGATAGAATTCCGGCGAGTTTGCCGTTTTCCAGAACAGGAAGGCGGTGAACTCTTTTCTTTGCGAAAACCACAGCCGCATCGTGTATTTCAGCTGTACTGTTGACAGATGCAATGTTCTCGGACATGATATCTCTCGCCACAGGTGTCTCACCGTTATCAAAACTCCCTGAAATGGGACAGCGCAGAATAATATCTCTGTCCGTGATAACTCCCATAAGCGCCCCTGTGTTGTCACATACCGGAACGATACCTATATCATAGTTTTTCATCAATGATATGACATCACGTATGGGAGAATCCGCCACAACAAAATAAACCTTAGTCTTCATCAGTTCCTTTACAAGCATAAAAAATACCCCCTAAACCTTACGGCACGGGGGGTGTAATCATATTAATCAATCGTAAACACCTAGCTCTTTACTCTGTCTGAATTCCAGAAGGAAGGAGAGAACAGCATAATAACTGCATAAAACTCTAGTCTTCCGGCCAGCATCAGAACGGCAGCGTATAATCTTCCAAATGTTGAGAAAATGCTGAAGTCGCCGCCTATTATACGCCCGAAACCTGTACCGTTATTAGTCATACATGCAAGGGTAGTAAAGAAGGTGGTTTCCATATCAAGATTTTCCAGTGAGAACATGATGCTTGAGAAAACAAAAACCAGGAAGTACAGCAGAATATATACAGTTACATTAGAGGCAGTAGCCGAGCTTACCGGACGATTATCAAGCATAACCGGGCGGACAGCACGCGGATGAATTCGCTTGTAGATTCCACGTCTTATGAGTTTGAAAAAAATTACAACACGGATAATCTTAATTGAGCCGCTGGTTGAATTACCACATCCACCGCACAGCATCAGTATCATAAGCACCATCTTTGGAACAGCAGGCCAGTTATTCAGATTATCGATTTCAAAACCGGAAGTGGCTGAATAAGCAACAGTCTGTGTAAACCCGTTTTCAAATGCCTCAGGCAGACTGTCATACTGTCCGTTCCAGTAAAGTGAAAGAGAAATGATGACAGTACCCAAAACAATAAGTGACAGAAAAACCCTCAGCTCAACGTTAGTAATAACCTTTTTCCACTTGCCGGTGCAGAGGAAGAAGTACATAACGAAGTTTACGGAACCAACTATTGAAAACCCTGCAAATATAAGCTTAGTATATGCTGTAAGGTGAAGCATTATACAGTTGTTTACATTGAGCAGACCCGCCGTGCTGATGGTTGAAAGCGTATTTATCAAAGCTTCCATAGGTGAAAGACCGGACGGAAGCAGAAGGAGAAACTCAACGCAGGTCATAGCTATATATATTATATATGATATAGTTGCCGTCTGACTTGTTCTGGATGAAAGCTTCTCAAATGCAGTACCGGGCATTTCGGCAGTAGCTATTTTCTGACCTTCTGCACCTAATACAGGGAAAAAGGATATCGCCAGAAGAAGCAGTCCCATTCCTCCAAGCCAGTTAGTTATGGATTTCCATAAAACTACAGATACGGGTAATGTCTCAAATGGTATAACCCATGCTCCGGTAGTCGTCCATCCGGAAGCTGATTCAAAAAAGGAATCTGTGAGAGAATATCCGCAGCCGCTGAGAAGATAGGGGAAAGTGCCTATGATGCTGACAGAAGCCCAGCATATGAAGGCGATAAGGTAGCTTTCTCCAGACTTAATCTTTGTAGTCTTATAGTGTGAAAACCTCAGACCCAAAGCACCAAGGGCGATACAGCAGACAGATGAGAAGAAAAAACCCTGTGCAGGTGAATTCTCATTCAGCGCGACCGCGCAGCCCATGGGAAATATCATGGCAATCCCTATGATGAGCAGTATTATTGAAATTGTACGTCTAATAATCTTATAATTAAAATGCATTTATTCCCTTTCCGAAAGATTCAGACTTTATTTGCGTTCCAGTAATGTGGTGAGAAGAGCATGAGGAATGTGAATAATTCCAGCCTTCCCGCAATCATAAGCAATGATAAAACTAACTTTGAAAAACCTGATAGGAAGTGGAAATTGCAGGATGGTCCTACCAGATTAAAGCCCGGCCCTATGTTCCCTACGCAGGTCATAACAGAAGTAATGGTAGTTACAAGATCATGACCATCAAGGGCGATTAAAACTGAACCTGCAAATACGACAAATATATACAGGAAAACGAAATTTGCTATTCCTGTTGCAACCTCCTGAGATATTTCTTTCTGACCCACTCTGATCGGAATTACTCTGTTGGGATGAATCTTTAAGGAAATTCCACGCTTGACCAGTTTCAGACAAACGATTACTCTTATGATTTTAACTCCGCCCCCTGTTGAGGAAGAGCAGGCTCCGGTCAGCATTAGCATAAACAGCAGCATTTTACTGAAGGTTGGCCATATATCAAAGTCTGCGGTGGCATAACCTGTAGTAGTAATAATGGCAGCAACCTGAAAATAGGAGTCCCTTATGCACTTTCCCGCGTTGACGTAGGTTTCAGTCTGCATAAGATTCATAAAGATCAGAAAGCCTGTAATTCCAATCAGTATTAGATAGAACCGCAGTTCTACATCCTTCATCATGGTTCCAAGCCCTCTTTTCTGTAATACAAAGAAAAGGTTAAAGTTTATGCCGCACAAAACCATGAAAGCGAAGATAACCCATTGAATATACGGGCTCGAAAACTGTGCGATGCTCGCATTGTATGATGAAAAGCCTCCCGTACCTACAGTTCCAAAGCTGTGAACGAGAGCATCGTAGAGGTTCATTCCTCCAAGACACAGCAGACAGACTTCTATCGCTGTAAACAGCATGTACAGCAGATACAGATTAAGTGCTGTATCAGAAAACTTCGCTGTAAGCTTATCAAGTGTAGGACCGGGTGTTTCGGCACTGGCGATTACCTGTCCGTTAACTCCCAGTGAAGAGAATATTGCCATAATAAGAACTATTACCCCCATGCCTCCCAGCCAGTGAGTAAATGAACGCCAGAACAGAATGGAACGAGGCAGAGACTCTATTTCGGTTAATATGGTTGAACCTGTGGTTGTAAAACCTGATGCACTTTCAAAAAAGCATTCCATGAGATTCGGAATAGAACCTGATATATAAAACGGAAGACAGCCTACAAATGAAGCTACCAGCCAGCAAAGTGCAACAACGAGAAATCCATCCCTTGTTTTCATCCTTCTCATGGATGCGTCAAGATGCTTAGTCATAAGCAATCCCAGAATAAAACAGGGCACGATGACAAATGCAAAAGCGGGTAAACAGTTGAATTCCTTATAAATTAAGGCAACAACAAGAGAAGGTATTAAGCTGAAGCCTAATACCAGTAGCAGAATTCCCATTATTCTTGTTACAACCTTAAAGTTTACAGTCATATTATGTTTCCCTTTTATCAGTCAATGCTGTTCTTAAGCAGCTTTTCTATATATTCAAGCTCAGTAAGCAGGCTCAGCAGAATAACTCTGTCGTTCCACTTAATAACCGTGTCTCCATTTGGAATAATTACCTGACGTCCTCTGTGAATTGCAGCAATAAGCAGACCTTTAGGCAGTTTGAGCTTCTTGATCGGAGTACCGATAATATCCATATGCGAGTGAGCAACAATCTCCATAATTTCTGCCTGTCCCTGCAGCAGGACAGATGAAATAACCCTCTTTTCTCCCTGAATGAAACGAAGAATGTTGCTGGTGGTGATATCGAGCGGATTAAGGATGATGTCCACATCCATACGTTCTATAAGTTCCTTGTAGCTTTCGTGGCTTACCTTGGAAATCACGTCTTCGACACCATGCTTCTTTGCAGTCAGTGCGAGCAGCAGGTTTCCCTCATCAAAACCTGTAGCGGCGACAAAGGCATCCATGTCCTCCAGATTTTCTTCGTCAAGCATATTGATATCTGTACCGTCACCGTGAAGAATCATAACGTTGTTAAGGTGAGTCGACAGATACTTACATCTGTCAAGATCCTTTTCGACAATTTTAACAGCAGCTCCGAAGTCTGCAAGCTTTTCAGCAAGATAGAACCCTGTCTTTCCGCCGCCGATAATCATGACCTTCTGAAGATTTGTATATACACCTCTCTCATGCACCTTTTCGTTAAGTGCAAGGATTTCATCTCTTTCGCCTATGATGTAGACGTAGTCGGTGCTGCGTATCTCATCTTCACCATGAGGAATAATAATCTTGCCGTTTCTGGACAGTGCTGCGATTAGCATGTTAGGGAGCACGTTGTGAACCTCAGGCATAGATAATCCCACAATTCTGTGGTAGTTCTTCGCAGGAAACTCTGCAAGCGCGATTTTGCCGCTTGTGAAAATTCCACCGCTTAAGGTGTATTTTTCAGCAAGATATTTGTAAATCTCAACCGTTATCGCCATATCCGGATTGACGATCGAATCGATTCCCATTGTATCCTTAATAAAATCAAACTGGTTCATATGTTCCGGATCCCTGACACGCGCAATTACGTGACGGCATCCCAGCTTTTTGGCAAAAGAGGCGATTACAATATTTGTTTCGTCGTCACCTGTTGCAGCAAGCAGATATCTGTAATTCTGAATATCTATACCGTTAAGTACGCTGATATCTCTTGCATCGGCATTAACAGTAAGTATATCAAGATGGTGAGAAAGCTTATCCAGAACTCTTTCGTTTGTGTCTATTACCGTTACAGAATAGTCACCGCCAAGAAGTGCAGATGCAACTCTGGTACCCAGCTTTCCGGCACCAACAATAGCTATGTTCATTTATTTACCTCTCCATGAATATAATCCCAAATTTAGCATACAACATTTTACTGCAAAAGAGCTATATTTGCAAGGACATTTGATATATAATTAAATATGTACAGCTTTAATATGAATAACAGCGAGGATTGAAAATATGAATTATGATGAAATCAGGATGATAGCCCTTGACCTGGACGGCACCACATTAAATGAAAAGGGGAGGTTTTCTCCCCGTACCATAGATGCTTTCCACAAGGCTATGGAAAAGGGAATTCATATAGTTGTTTCTACGGGCCGGACTTTTAAATCGCTGCCTGAGCAGCTCTTCCACATCGAGGGTCTGGAGTATGTCATAACTTCAAACGGTGCTCATATAACAAAACTTGCAACCATGGAAAGAATTTATGAGAATATTATTTCACCACAATCAGCAGAGGCTGTAGTTGAACTGCTGAGAAAAAACAAAGTATCAACAGAGACCTTTATCGATGGGATTGCATATATAGACCGTGAAGAATATAACCATATAAAGAAAAACGGCTCTGGCTACAGAGACGACAAATATGTTTTATCTACAAGGAACCCGGTTGATGATATTCTGTCACATTTGATGGAGAATATAAATAAAGTTGAGAATATCAGTTTGAATTTTCCACTAATAGAGGAAAAAGAAGCTTTTTTGAGCAAACTTGAGGAAATTCCCGGAATTACTGTAACATCCTCGTTTTCTCATAATTACGAAATTGGCGGGGCTACTACCAGCAAAGCAGAGGCTCTGCGCTACCTGATGCATGAACTGTCAATCGACGCCAGTCAGCTTATGGCATGTGGAGACAGTCCTAATGATGAAGAAATGATAAAGCTTGCGGCAGTGGGAGTGGTGATGGGGAACGCGTCAGAATCAATGAAGGAAAAAGCAGATTATATTACTGAAAGCAACAGAGAGGATGGCGTGGCTAAAGCCATTGAAAAATTTGCATTGCATAAAGAGTAAATAAATTACAGTAAAATATTGACAAATAAAGCCCTTAGGTGTAAATTTTAAATACCAGTAATTTACATTTAAGGGTTTTTGATTGGAGGTATATACGGGAATTGAGCAATAATAGAATAATGCTTGGGCGACTGGGTGAAAGCTTTGCTGAGGACTACCTTATTCACTGCGGATACATTATAGCAGCTAAAAATTACAGGTGCAGATACGGAGAGATAGATCTGGTTGCATGTAAGGGAGGCGTTCTCTATTTTGTTGAGGTAAAAACGAGGCGCAGTATGGTTTTTGGAACCCCGGCAGAGGCTGTTAACACTGAAAAGAGGATGCATATGAGACGAACTGCAGCGTGTTTTCTGGAGGAAAACGATTATAGAGGGTATTCTGTTGAATTCAAGGTTATTGAGATTATTATCAACGAGATTGACGATGTACTTGTGTAAACATAAAGGGGGGATTCTATGCTTTCTAAAATAAATACGGCGACAATCCACGGAATAGAAGGCCGGTTAATAACCGTTGAAACAGATGTTTCTAACGGACTTCCGGGATTTTATCTGGTGGGTCAGGCCGATAACGGAATTAAAGAGGCAAAGGACAGGATAAGAGCGGCGATAATCAATTCTGATTTCGAGTATCCGAGGACAAGGATAACGGTAAATATGTCTCCTGCAGGTATAAGAAAAAGAGGAAGCCATTTTGATCTCGCAATTGCAATGGGAATTCTGGCATCATCAGCACAGATTAATTCTGACAAAATCAGAGATTACTGTTTTATCGGAGAACTGTCTCTTGACGGTTCGCTGAGCAGGACTGACGGTGTTCTTCCGATGATAATCGCAATGAGAAAATGCGGTTTCAGGAACATTATCATTCCCTCAGCTAACGAGGAGGAGGGAGCTTTGATAAAAGATGTAAATGTTTATGCGGCCGGGAACCTGATGGAAATAGTCAATCACTTAAACTACGGTGCACCTCTGAAGGAGGCTGAAGGCTACAGGATACCTGAATATGCAGAGAACGCAGGGAAAATAGATTTTGCTGACGTAAAGGGGCAGGAAACCGCCAAGAGAGCCATTACAATATGCGTGGCCGGTGGACACGGGCTCTTTATGATGGGAAGTCCATCCAGTGGAAAAACGATGCTGGCTGAGAGGATTCCAACCATTATGCCGGAAATGAACTATGAGGAGATTCTTGAAAGTACGATTATTTATTCTATTTCAGGCTTGCTTGATAAGGAAAGACCGATTATTTACAGGCGTCCATTCAGGCAGCCGCATAACCGTATAACACAGGCAGCCTTTCTTGGAGGCGGGACGTATCCCAAGCCGGGAGAAATTTCGCTGGCAGATAAAGGTGTGCTTTTCCTTGACGAATTCGGGGAATTTGACAGAAGTATAATAGAAAACCTGAGAATACCATTGGAATGCGGGAAAATTGTTTTGAACAGACGAGAGTGGAGCTGCACATATCCGGCGGATTTCCTGCTGGTTGCTGCAAGCAATCCATGCAGATGCGGATATTATGGAGATTCTGCTCATAAGTGCAAATGTACTGCTGCACAGGTTTTTAACTATCAGAAGAAGCTGTCGGGGCCGATTCTTGACAGAATTGACATGAATCTCTTTCTTACTCCGGTCAGCTATGGTGAATTTGAAAGTGAAAAAAACACCTCTTCAGAGGAAATGCGTCGTCAGATTATTAAGGCAAGGAGAATTCAGAGAGAAAGATTCTCCTTGGATGGAATAATGCTGAATCACGAAATGGACGGTAAGCTTCTTGACAGATATGCGCCGGTAAACAGCCCGGAGATAAACGAGTTTCTTGGTAATGCGTACAGAAGTTTAAAGCTTAATCCGAGAACCATGCAGAAAATAAGACGTGTAGCCAGGACGATTGCAGATCTGGATGACTCCGAATCCGTAAAACTGGAACATTTTGCTGAAAGTCTGGCATACAGGGGGGAAAAACAGTGGTCGGAATATTAGAAAAAAGAGATAAACTATTTCCTGAAAAGGTACGAATATTCACACCTGATGTTGACAGGCTATATTATGAAGGAAATCTGGAGCTTCTAAAAAAAACAGCTGTCGCTGTAGTGGGAAGCAGGAAATGTACGCCTTATGGCAGAAAGATTTCAGGGGAATTAGGAAGAAAGCTTGGGAATGCCGGAATTGCAGTAGTCAGTGGTCTGGCCAGAGGTATAGATACAGAAAGTCATATTGGAGCTGTGAATACGCCGGGCAAAACAATTGCAGTAGTTGCCGGAGGAACGGATCAGTTCTATCCGCCCGAAAACAGAGACCTTCAGAGAAAAATCGCTGACGAGGGGCTGCTGCTTTCTCTCAAGCCGCCGGGGTACAAATGCAGACCATTTGATTTTCCGATACGCAATAAGCTGATCAGTGCGATTTCTGACAGTGTTGTCATAGTCGAAGCAACAAGCAGAAGCGGAGCCCTGATAACAGCAGAATGTGCAATGGAGCACGGAAAAGATGTTTATGCGTTGCCCGGAAACATTACAAGCATATACAGCTTTGGAACAAATACCTTAATAAAAGAAGGTGCAATACCTCTGGTAGTGGTGGATGACCTTCTCAGAGATTTTGGGGAAAATGTATATATAAATGTAGAAAAAAATCTGAACCTGGGGAGTGACGAGACACTCGTTGTAGAAGCACTTAGAGAGTATGGTGAAATGACAATTGAAGAAATATATCACAAAACCAACATACATCCTTTAGATCTTAATGGTATTATGACCGTGTTGGAGATAAAAGGCATTGTTTTTTCGGCTATGGGAAAATTTTTTGTTGCAAATTTTAAAGAATGATACTACAATGGTTTACTATGACAAAGAAAAATCATGAAAGGACGCAAAAATGGCGACTGCAAAGAAGACTTTAGTTATTGTAGAATCACCGTCGAAGGCCAAAACCATCGGCAAATATCTCGGCGCAAAATATAAAGTGGTGGCATCAGTAGGCCATGTCAGAGATCTTCCTAAGAGCAAAATGGGAATAGACATTGATAATGACTTCGAGCCTCAGTATATTCCAATCAGAGGGAAGGGTGACCTGATCAAGGAACTGAAAAAGGAAGCAAAAAAGGCATCCAAGGTTTATCTTGCAACAGACCCTGACCGTGAAGGAGAGGCTATATCATGGCACCTTGCATTTCTTCTGGGAATAGATCTTGATGAACCGTGCAGGATAGTATTCAATGAAATTACAAAGAACACGATAAAAGAGGCAATTAAGCATCCGAGAAAGATTGATATCGGACTTGTAGACGCTCAGCAGGCAAGAAGAGTTCTGGACAGACTGGTGGGTTATCAGATCAGTCCTATTCTCTGGAGAAAGGTTCGCAAGGGTCTCTCCGCCGGAAGAGTACAGTCTGCTGCTCTTAAAATAATCTGCGACAGGGAAAAGGAAATTCAGAATTTTGTACCGGAAGAGTACTGGAACATAATTGCGGACTTTAAAAAGGGCAAGACTTTCAGTGCCAAGCTGGCAGAGTACAAGAAAAAGAAAATTGCAGTAAATAACGCAGAGGAAAGCAACAGAATTCTCGCGGAACTTAAAGAGGGAAGTTTTGTTGTAAGTGCAATTACGGAGAAAGAGAGAACCAGAAATCCGTTTGCACCTTTCACTACAAGCAGCATGCAGCAGGAAGCATCGACGAAGCTCAACTTCAATACGAGAAAGACGATGATGGTTGCACAGCAGCTTTATGAGGGTGTTGAAATTAAAGGACAGGGCACAGTCGGCCTCATCACTTATCTGAGAACGGACTCTGTAAGAATATCTGATGATGCAAAAGCAGCTGCAAAGGAGTATATCACCGATAATTTTGGAAAAGAGTATCTTGGAAACCACGTTTTCTCTAACAGGAAGAAAGATATTCAGGACGCTCACGAAGCAATCAGACCGAGTATAATTGATCTGGCTCCTGATGAAATCAGGGACTCTCTGACAAGCGACCAGTATAAGCTTTATCGCCTGATATGGTGCAGATTCCTGGCAAGCCAGATGGCAGGCGCTGTGTTCAATAATATGCAGGTTGACATAGATAACGGAGATTATACTTTTAAGGCAACCGGTTCAAAGCTTGTGTTTGACGGATATCAGAAGGTATATAAAAGCAATATTGATGATGACAAGGATAAGGTTCTTCCGAATATTGTGGAGGGGGAAACTCTCGTACTTAAGAGTATTTCCGGAGAACAGAACTTTACCCAGCCGCCGTCAAGATTTACAGAAGCAGGTCTGGTTAAGAAGCTGGAAGAAGATAATATCGGAAGACCAAGTACTTATGCTCCTATTGTAAGTACTCTGACAGAGAGAAAATATGTAAAAAAAGAAAAGAAGTCTCTTGTTCCGACAGAACTCGGATTCATTGTTACGGGAATGATGGAAGAGTATTTCAAGGAAATTGTGGATGTAGGATTTACTGCAGCTATGGAGGATCAGCTGGACGATGTCGAAATGAAGCGCAGGGAATGGAAGTCTCTTATAAGAGATTTTTATGTGCCTTTCTCCAAGGATCTTGAAGCTGCGGATAAGGCCATTGAAAAGGTGGAAATTGAACCGCAGCCGACAGGAGAAACCTGTGAGATCTGTGGTAAACCGATGGTACTGAAGATGGGACGTTTCGGAGAGTTCATTGCATGCAGCGGCTATCCGGAATGTAAAAATACAAAACCTATCGTAAAGAAAATCGATGTTGCATGTCCAAAGTGCGGCAAAGATATCGTAGCGCGAAAGAGCAAAAGGGGAAGGCTGTTCTACGGATGCAGCGGTTATCCTGAATGTGATCAGTCATTCTGGAACAGGCCTGTCGACAAGAAGTGTCCAAAATGTGGAAATCTTCTGGTTGAAAAGAAGAACAAGGTGGGAAATCTTGCATGCTCTAACGCAGAATGTGATTATAGAGAGTAGTCAGAAGAGATGGAGGTAAACGATGGTACAGTTTCATGCTACTACAATTTGTGCTGTAAGAAGAGGTCCGGATGATATTGCAATAGGTGGAGACGGACAGGTAACAATGGGCGAAACAGCAATTATGAAAAACGGCGCGGTAAAGGTAAAGAAAATATTCAAGAACCAGGTTCTGACAGGATTTGCGGGATCTGTTGCCGACGCCTTTTCTCTGACAGAGAAGTTCGAAAAGAAGCTTGAGGAACACGGAGGTAATCTTAAGAGAGCAGCTGTTGACCTGGCTCAGCTATGGCGTTCAGACAAGGGAATGAGAAGTCTGGAGGCTTTGATGATTGTTGCAGACAAGGAGGACATGCTTGTCGTTTCCGGAAACGGGGAGGTTATAGCACCTGATCAGAATTTCATTGCGATCGGTTCAGGAGGAAACTACGCGTACTCTGCTGCAAATGCTTTATTTAACCACACAGACATGTCCGCAGAGGAAATTGTAAGAGAGTCACTTAAGATAGCTTCTTCAATCTGCGTATATACAAACGACCATATTACTGTTGAAAAACTATAGGGGGATGGAAATGAGCACGAAGATTCAGAGTATGACGCCAAAGGAAATAGTGGCTGAACTTGATAAATATATTATCGGGCAGGATGAAGCAAAGAAGTCTGTTGCTATTGCTCTCCGTAACAGATACAGAAGAAGTCTTCTGTCAGACGAAATGAGAGAGGAAATTACTCCAAAAAATATCCTGATGATGGGTCCGACAGGCTGTGGTAAGACTGAAATTGCACGAAGACTTGCAAAGCTGATGCAGGCGCCTTTTGTAAAGGTAGAAGCAACAAAATTTACAGAGGTCGGTTACGTAGGCAGAGATGTTGATTCTATGGTTAGAGATCTGGTTGAGGCCTCTATCAGAATCACTAAGCAGTCAAAGCTGGAGGAAAAATACAATATAGCTGAAAAAATAGCCGAAGATAAGATTATCGAAGCTATTATTCCGGGAAGCAAGAAAGAAAAAAAGAATGCTTCCAAGAATCCTTTTGATTTCATAATGAACAGCGGCGGATATCCAAGCCAGAAGCAGCTTTATGAGGAAAGCAAACAGCAGGAGGCTTCTGCCGGTGAGGAAGTTGATGTTGAAATGGCAAGAGAACAGGTTAGACAGCAGCTTCAGCAGGGTCTTCTTGAAGAAACCTTAATTGAAATTGAAGTTGATGATGCGCCTAGAGGAAACCAGCTGGATATGAGCAATGAGGGCATGAGTATAGCTATAGGAAATATCTTTGGCGATATGATGCCTAAAAAGACTAAGAAGAAAAAGGTTAAGGTAAAGGATGCAAGAAAGATTCTTAAAGAGCAGGAGGCTCAGAATCTGCTTGATATGGATCAGGTTACAGACGAAGCTCTTGAGAACGCCGAACAGAACGGTATTATTTTCATTGACGAAATAGATAAGATTGCATCCGGCGGCACATATCACAGCGGTGCCGATGTTTCACGCGAGGGCGTACAGAGAGACATTCTCCCTATCGTTGAAGGAAGCGTAATCAACACCAAATACGGTCCGGTAAAAACTGACCATATTCTGTTTATAGGTGCCGGCGCATTCCATATATCAAAACCAACAGATCTTATTCCTGAGCTTCAGGGTCGTTTTCCGATCAGAGTTGAGCTTCAGAATCTGACAAAGGATTCATTTGTGCAGATTCTGACAGTACCTGAAAATGCAATCCTGAAACAGCATAAGGCTCTGCTTGAGACTGAGGGAATCAAGATTGAATTCACCGATGACGCTATTGATGAGATTGCAACTATGGCTTATCTTATGAATGAGCAGACTGAAAATATCGGTGCAAGAAGACTTCATACCATCATTGAAAAGCTTCTTGAGGATATCTCCTTCAATATTCCTGAAATGGAAGAGGAGCAGGTTACAATCGACAGAAGCTACGTTCAGGAAAAATTTGACGAGACTGTTCATAAGGACGATATGGACAGATATATTCTGTAAAATATAATAGAATACCCTAGAACAAAACCTCCTGTGACGGCATATTATGCCGTAGCAGGGGGTTTTGCTCATGAAGAGAAGCGTATTCGGCATAGCTGCAGTTCTGTTAGGAATCGGTCTTGTGTTATTCGGATTCAGGCAGCAGTTCGGGGATAATATTGACAGCATAAGTGAACTTAAGGCCAAAGGAGTTGTCAGCCGCATCATTAATGAGGCAATTGCCGAAAACTTTGCCGGCGAAGAAAATCAGAACAGACTTTTTTCT
>JBJESZ010000100.1:0-5089 GCA_051883055.1 Emergencia sp. | reverse complement strand
CAGACCTGCGTTGCTCCGGATTACATCCTGTGTGAAAAGTCTGTAAAGGATGCTTTCATTGACGAGGTGTGCAGGCAGATAAAAATCCAGTACGGGGAAAAACCTCTGGAGAACGCCGACTACGGTAAAATTATAAATGAGAAGCACTTTAATCGTCTTTGCGGTCTCGTCGACCCTGCAAAGGTGGTGTTCGGAGGCGAAACCGATTCGGAGACCTGCAGAATTGCGCCTACCGTTATGGACAACGTGTCTTATGAGGATGCTGTTATGGGTGAGGAGATTTTCGGACCGATTATGCCGGTACTCACCTTTGAGAGTTTTGATGCGGTGGTTGACGGCCTGAAGCAGAAGGCGAAACCCCTGGCTCTGTACCTCTTCTCATCGAACAAAACCCACATAGACCGGGTGACCCGGGAACTTTCCTACGGGGGCGGATGCATAAACGACGTAGTGATTCATCTTGCCACGAGCGAAATGGGCTTCGGCGGAGTGGGCGAGAGCGGAATGGGTTCATACCATGGCAGAGACGGTTTTGACGCGTTTTCGCATTATAAATCTGTGGTGGACAAGAAGACGTGGATTGACCTGCCTATGCGATATCAGCCTTACAGCAGCGGGCTGTACAAAAAGCTCCTGCGTATGTTCCTGAGATAGAAGAAAGGGGTGTTAGATATGAGAAAGAAATCCTTTATTGTAATTGCAGCGATACTGGCTTTAGTGTTTTCTACGGTGTCAGGGGCATATGCCACTGAGTACGCGGATGGTGATATTCACTTTGAGCTGAAATCACAGGAGGATGCAAAGTGCATACTTACAATGAGGCTGATGGATAATTTAGAAGAGCAGGACATTTTTACATATGACCTTGACGATACAGAGCAGAACCGGTATTTTACCGTGAATTATGTGGAGAATGAGGGTGAGTCGTCCTTTTTCAAGAAGAGCACAGATGTGCAGATAGAGTACAATCTGGAACCGGTTATCGGCGAGTCGGAGCTCAATGTGTCTGTGTCGGCAGGCTCGATGGCTAAGGTCTACGATAAGGGACTTGATCTTTATGAAGAGGAGGATGAACTATATCCTCTGGACCCGGAAAAGATGACGAGCCAGACGGACGTCCTCAACCTGAGGATTGTAAGGCCATCAGCTGCAGCGTACGCCGCAGCCGCCGTGTTATTTCTGGTTATGATTGGAATCGCAGCATACATGATAATTTTAAAAGGAAGACGCATGCATGCATCGTAATGGATAATCTGACATGGATACCTGCTGATGCGTGATGAGCCGGGCTTATGCCCGGTTTCTTTTATTATTCAGGAAACATCTTTTCGTTGCGTATGCTACAAGTAACTGTTAAAATAATTGTGTATGGATATACTACAATATGATTAAAAACGGACTTTAGAAGAGAGACTAAGAATGATTCAACAGAAACAGATTTTGATTGTAGAGGACAATGAGCTCAACAGAACTATGCTGAGCGAAATACTGTCAGATGAATATCGAATTCTCGAGGCTGAGAACGGGCAGGCTGCACTGGAAATTCTTGAGCGTTACAAGGAAGATATCGCGCTGATACTTCTTGATGTTATGATGCCTGTAATGGATGGATATACATTTCTGGATATAGTCCAGAAGGATAAAGAACTGTCACTTATTCCTGTCATCGTAATGACTCAGGAAAAAAATGAAGATGATGAAGTCAATGCACTGTCCCATGGCGCAACGGATTTTGTGCCGAAGCCTTATCGTCCACAGGTTATTCTGCATCGTGTGGCCAGCATTATCAAGCTTCGTGAGACTGCTGCCCTGGTTAACCAGTTTCAGTATGACAGGCTGACCGGACTGTATACGAAGGAATTCTTTTATCAGAAGGTCAGAGAAACCCTGGATGCAAATCCGGACAAGGAATATACAATCATATCCACCAATCTTGAGAACTTCAAGCTGTACAATGATACCTTCGGACGTAAAGCGGGCGATCAGATGCTGGTGAAGTCTGCTGAAATCTTCAGGAAGAGAGTAAGCAGGGATGCAATCTGCTGCCGGTATGTTGCAGACCGTTTCCTGTGTTTTCAGGAGAGGGACAATGAAAGAAGAGGAAGAAAGTATTTCATAGAAGGCAGAAGAGAAACCCGCTCTGAACTGATGTATGATATACCGGTAAAACTGGGAATATATGAGATCACAGACCGCTCCATATCTGTAGAGCAGATGTGTGACAGGGCGCTGATGGTTGTGGACAGCATAACGGGAATGTACAATCAGTATTACGCTGTTTACGATGATGCGATCAGAGATAAGCTGCATCGTGAGAAAGCCATTACTGATGCCATGGACTCCGCTCTGGATGAAAAGCAGTTTGTCGTGTATTTTCAGCCTGAGTACAGCCTTAATGATAATCGCATAATAGGTGCGGAAGCACTGGTACGATGGATACACCCGAAATGGGGCCTGATGAGCCCTGACCAGTTTATTCCGCTATTTGAGGAAAACGGATTTATCAGTTTTCTGGACGAGTATGTATGGGAGAGGGTTTGCGAGCGGCTTAGAGAGTGGAAGAACAAGGGGTATTCTCTCATCCCTATATCGGTAAATATTTCACGGGCGGATATTTTCAGATTCAATCTGGTCGAAAAGTTTACGGAGCTGGTTCAAAGATATGACATTCAGCCGGACTGTCTGCGCATAGAGATTACAGAGACTGCTTACACAAAGAGCCCTGAGAAGATAACGAACACCGCTGAGGAATTGCGCAAACGGGGCTTTATTATTGAGATGGATGACTTCGGAAGCGGATATTCATCACTGAACGCTTTAGGGCAGCTGTCTCTGGATGTTCTGAAGCTGGATATGAAATTTGTGTGGAATGAGATGGAAAAACCTGTGGAAAAAAGCCTGCTCAGCGATGTCATCAACATGGCACACAGGATGCACCTGAACGTCATTGCAGAAGGAGTCGAAAACAGAGATCAGCTGAAACGACTGCAGGCGGTGGGCTGCGATTTTGCCCAGGGATTCTTTTTCTCCAAGCCTATCCCGGCAGAAGAGTTTGAGTGTCTGATTAAGGCACAGCGCAATCCGGAGAAGATCCAGATACCGCATGTTGAAGAAGAAATGCCGAGTCTGCTTGTCATAAATGAGGACAGCAGTTACCGCGAAAGTGTGAGGAATTATTTTTGTGAAACTTATAATGTCCTGGAGGCGGATAATGTAGAACGTGCTTTTGAGTGTATAGCAGAATGTGGGTGTGACAGCGTACATGCTATTCTCTTGAGCCTGATACTTCCGGATAACGGGGCTGCCGTTTTTATGGAAAAGATGAGACAGAATCCTATGTTCTGGAAGATACCTGTAATTTCAACCAGTCCGTGTCTGCAGATTGTGGAGGAAATGCCCCTTGCGCTGGACTCGGACGATATGATATGCAATAACTTCCCTATGGCAGAGCTGCACAGGCGTATTGAACGACTTGCGGATATTGCTGCATACCGCAAAAGAGAGAATCTGCTGCAAAACAAAGCAAATCAGGATTATCTGACAGGTCTGCTCAACAGGCGTGGTCTGCAGGAGGCTATGGATTCTCTGCGTAAGGACGAGCTTCCGATGGCGTTCTGTATGTTTGATGTTGACGATCTGAAGACCGCAAACGACAACTTTGGACATGATGCCGGTGACAGACTGATAAAGTCGTTTGCAGAACTTCTTTTACGCAAGACCAGAAAAGATGATATTCAGTGCCGTTACGGAGGGGATGAATTCGTCGTTATTCTTAAAAATATTAAGACTGCAGAAAATGCGGTAAAAAAATGCACGGAGATATGTGAAGAATTTATTCAACAGATGCAGGAGGGCGGTCCGCGGGCAGCCAGCTCATGCGGGATTGCAATCTGCAGTACCGATGAGGTACCTTCAAGTGCTCTGATTGAACGTGCGGACAAAGCGATGTATCGCGCAAAGGAAGAGAACAGAGGCAGATGCTGCCTGGAGGAAGGTAGGTAAGCCGAGGTGGGCTTAGCTGATTCTCTGTCAGGAGAGATGATTTAATGACTATTGACTATGAGGGGAAAGAAGGGATATATACATGGCTGATTTTGTAAGAGAAGCAAAGGAGATACAGGAAACTTTGGTTTCGTGGAGGAGAGACCTTCACCGGATTCCTGAGGTGGGAACAGAACTTCCGCAGACTGCAGCATTTATTAAGGACAGGCTGGAAGAAATGGGGATACCGTTCAAGGTATACGAGGATATTTCATGCGTGACAGGAACGATCGGTCAGGGTGAGCCGTGCTTCCTGCTCAGGGCAGACATGGACGCGCTTCAGGTTATAGAGGAAGCGGAGGTTGACTTTAAATCAACAAATGGATGTATGCACGGATGCGGACACGACATGCATGCCACCATGCTGCTGGGAGCGGCAAAGCTGCTGAAGGCTCACGAAAGCGAACTCAAGGGAACTGTTAAACTACTGTTCCAGTCGGGAGAGGAAATATTTCAGGGTGCAAAAGCCGCAATCGAGGCAGGAGTTCTGGAAAATCCTCATGTAGATGCGGCGTTTGCTGCACACGTAATCGGCTCGGTGCCTACCGGACTGATTCTGACAGGCAAAGAAGCCATGAGTGCCGTTTACGGCTTCAGGATTACTTTGACAGGCAAGGGCGGACACGGCTCCATGCCTGAACAGACCATCGATCCGATAAATGCCGGAGTGCAGGTTTATCTGGCTCTGCAGGCTTTGATATCCCGTGAGAAGGGAGGAACTGAAGAGGTGGTTCTGACCATCGGACAGTTCAGCGCCGGAGATGTTGCCAATGTTATACCTGAGAGGGCCGTTCTCCAGGGAACCATGCGTACTTTTAACCGGGATGTGCGAAAGAGGTTTATAGAGAGAATTAATGAAATTGTTCCG
The DNA here is from genome assembly GCA_051883055.1 of Emergencia sp. Taxonomy (GTDB): domain Bacteria; phylum Bacillota; class Clostridia; order Peptostreptococcales; family Anaerovoracaceae; genus Senimuribacter. Next base: position 180 of record JBJESZ010000100.1, on the reverse strand, counting down.
GCTGTAGCGGCTGCATACCGCTGCAGTGCCGAGATTGAAGTGATAAATGACTGCCCGAGCGTAATTACCGACGATGGGGTTACTGCACATGTGGACAGAGAAATCAGAAAGATTCTTCCTGATATGCAGGTTGTAGGAGGGGCAATGCACGGCATGGGCTCTGAGGATTTTGCCCAGATT
>JBJESZ010000099.1:0-5117 GCA_051883055.1 Emergencia sp. | reverse complement strand
GAATTCCCTGAACTGGAGGACCCGAAGACAGGTCGTTCCATGATGGAAAGAACAATTATCATCTGCAATACTTCATCCATGCCGGTAGCTGCGAGAGAAGCATCATGCTACACAGCAGTAACACTTGCCGAGTACTACAGACAGATGGGTCTGGACGTTCTTCTTCTTGCTGACTCAACAAGCCGTTGGGCGCAGGCAATGAGAGAAATGTCAGGAAGACTTGAAGAAATTCCGGGGGATGAAGCATTCCCTGCTTACCTTGAATCAACAATTGCCGCATTCTACGAAAGAGCCGGCAAGGTACGTCTAAAAGATGGAAGAGTATCTTCTGTTACAATAGGAGGCTCCGTATCACCTGCAGGCGGTAACTTTGAAGAACCGGTTACTCAGGCAACTCTAAAGGTAGTAGGTGCTTTCCACGGACTTTCAAGAGAACGTTCCGATGCACGTAAGTATCCGGCAATTCATCCTATCGATTCATGGTCAAAATATAGTGGTGTAGTTGATATGGATAGAGTTAATGAAGCTCGTGCTGTATTAAGAAAGAGTGTGGAAGTTAACCAGATGATGAAGGTAGTCGGTGAAGAAGGTACGTCCACTGAAGACTATATAACTTATCAGAAGGGTGAACTTCTCGACGCGGTATATCTGCAGCAGAACTCATTTGATGCTATCGACGCTGCATGTCCACCGGAGAGACAGCGAATAGAATTTGACGTAATGTATGATGTTTTGTTCACTGATTTTGAATTTGATGAAAAGAAGGAAATCCGAGCATTCTTTAACCAGCTCAGACAGGAATTCCTTGACTGGCATGGTACTCGTATGGGAACACCGGAGTTCGATGCACAGAAACAGAAGATTATTGATTTCTATAACGCTAAGGCTGTAAACTAGGAGGCAAAAGATGCAAAAAGTATATACAAAAATTGAATCTATTGTCGGCAACGTAGTTACAGTAAAAGCTGAGGGCGTCAGAAATGGAGACCTCGCACTTGTTGGCGACAGTTATGCAACCGTTATCAAGCTTGATAAGGATCTTGTTTCACTTCAGGTATTTGCCGGAGCACAGGGTGTTGGAACTAATGATGAAGTCAGATTCCTCGGAAAACCTATGATGGTTTCTTTCTCCGAGAATCTGCTTGGAAGAATTTTCGACGGTGCCGGTGTACCTAGAGATAACGGACCGGCTCTTACAGAAAACATGATACCTATCGGCGGTCCATCATTTAATCCGTCGAAGCGTATCCTGCCAAAGAATATGATTCGTACAGGTATCCCTATGATTGATGTATTCAATACACTCGTAGAGAGCCAGAAGCTGCCGATCTTCTCAATTTCCGGAGAACCATATAATCAGCTGCTTGCAAGAATTGCATTACAGGCAGAAGTAGACGTTATCGTACTTGGCGGTATGGGACTTAAGTACGACGACTATCTTGCATTCCGTGAAACCCTTGAAAAGGGCGGCGCAATGAGCCACACGGTAATGTTTATCCATACCGCATCAGACCCTACAGTAGAATGTACACTTGTACCTGATATGGCGCTTGCTGTAGCAGAGCAGTTTGCTCTTGTCGGCAAGAAGGTTCTTGTTCTTCTTACAGACATGACTAACTTTGCTGATGCACTTAAGGAAACTGCCATTACTATGGAACAGGTACCTTCCAACCGTGGTTATCCGGGAGATCTTTACAGTGCACTTGCTTCCCGTTATGAAAAGGCTGTAGATATCGAGGGTGCCGGATCCATCACAATCCTTGGTGTTACAACAATGCCGGGAGATGATGTAACTCATCCGGTTCCAGACAATACAGGATATATCACAGAGGGTCAGTACTACCTTAAAAATGGACATATCGAACCGTTCGGTTCCCTGTCAAGACTTAAGCAGAACGTTAATGGAGATACCAGAGATGACCATCGTGCGCTCATGGACGGTATGATCAAACTATATGCGCAGTATAAGGATTCTCTTGAAAAGAAATCCATGGGTTTCCTTATGACAGAGTGGGATGATAAACTCCTTAAGTTCGGTAAGCTTTTCGAAAGCAAGCTGATGGATCTCAGGGTGAACATTCCTCTGGAAGATGCGCTTGATCTTGGTTGGGAAATCCTTGCGGATTGTTTTGAACCAAATGAGACAGGGCTTAAGTCAAGCCTGATCGCTGAGAGATGGCCTGACAAAGATGCACTGAAGTAAAAGGAGCAGACAGTGGCTATCAAACTTACCAAAAATGAAGAAAAGGTGCAGAAGGACCGTCTGAAACAGTATCAGCGCTACCTGCCTACACTGCAGCTGAAAAAACAGCAGCTGCAGATGGTAATCATGCAGACCAGAGCGGAACTGGAACAGAAGGAGGCTGAACGTGGTCAGATGATAGGTGACCTGGACGACTGGGTAGCTGTTTTTGCAGAAAACAACATCTTCGATGAAGATAAAAAAATTGATAACCTGGTTGAACCGGATACGGTCATCAGTAAAAAGGAAAATATTGCAGGGGTTACAGTTCCGAAATTTGTAGAACTTACATTCAAGGATATTACCTACGATATCGATGACTATCCTCTTTGGGTTGATACTGCACTTATAAAGCTTCGCGAAATCGCGCGTCTCGATGCACTGGTATCTACTCTTCGCAAGCAGGAAGAACTTCTTGAGAAAGAGCTCCGCGCTACATCTCAGAGAGTAAACCTGTTTGAAAAGGTCAAGATTCCGGAAGCCAAGGAAAACATCCGAAAAATCGGAGTATATCTTGGTGACCAGCAGACTGCAGCGGTAGTTCGCGGAAAGATATCAAAGAAAAAACTTGTGGAGGCTGGACAATGATAGAGAAAATGAAAATGGTCTACGTCGTGTCTTCACTTTCGCAGAAAGAAAACATGCTTAGCGGATTAAAGCAGCTTGGAGTTCTGCATATCGCAGAAAAGAAGAGTGCTGAAGCGAAAGTATCAGAAAAATTCACCAAACTCTCTTCTGTGGCAGGAGCCCTTAGAGAGTACGAACTCCCGAAGAAAGAAGCGAAAAAGCTACAAAGCGCTCCGCTTCTTACAGGTGAGGAATTCGAATCCTTATATGTGAAAGCGCAAAAGACCTTAGACAGACAGACGGTGCTTTCACAGGATAAGGCTGCAGCAAGAAATGAAATTGAAAGAATCAAGCCTTGGGGTGATTTTGATCCGGATGGAGTAAGAGAGCTTAAGGCAAAAGGAATCGACTTTCATTTCTATCTGGTGCCGGACGCGGAATATCGGCAGCTCATAGAGAGCGAAGACATTTCTATTCTGACTATTGGCACTATAGAGAAAAAGAAGGCAATAGCTGTTCTTGGAACTCTTCCAAATGAAACTACAGCTGCCGAATTTACACTTCCTGAAAATGGAATCGATAAGCTCAACGAAAGAATCGCAGAATGTGATAGAGAACTTGAGGAGTGCAAAGAGATTCTCAGGGATGTGGCAAGATATAAAGAAAGCTTTAACAAGGCCATGCTTGACGCCCAGAACGATGAGAACTTCTCAGCTGTCGGACAGACTCTGGAGAGCGACGATGCGTTTATCTGGCTTAGCGGATATTTACCGGAATCATGCGTGGAAACCTTCCAGAAGGGAGCTTCGGAAAACGGTTGGGCATATGCAATGGATGACGTGGCAGATGATGACGAGAAGGTGCCTACAAGAGTAAAATTCAGCAAGGTATCTGTACTCATCAAACCGATTTACGACCTGCTTGGAATACTTCCCGGATATAGAGAATCGGATATTTCACTCTGGTTTTTCCTCTTCTTTACATTGTTCTTTGCAATGATTATTGGAGATGCGGGATATGGATGCCTGATTCTGATCGGTACACTTGCATACGTAATCAAAACTAAAAAGAAGAATACGGCAACATTCCTGTTGTTCATTCTGTCATCAGCAACCATTGTCTGGGGTGCGATTACAGGAACCTGGTTCGGCCTTGAACAGGCTATGAATGTGCCGTTCCTGAAGGCACTGGTAGTTCCGAACTTCTCGAACTATCCTGAGCTTTTCGGAGTGTCTACATCAGATCAGCAGAACATGATTATGAAGTTCTCATTCTCAATCGGAGCCATTCAGATGTCACTTGGAACACTGATTGCTATTAAGAGAAAGCTTTCCGAAAAGAATCTGTCCTGGATAGCTGATCTAGGGTGGCTGATTGCAGTTTGTGCAATGTACATGTTAGCATTGTACCTCATTATAGGTGAAAACATTCCTGTTAAGCCGGTATTTGGGCTTATCGGAGTTGCTTTCGTACTGGTAGTAATTTTTGGCGAAATGGGCCCGGGCAAAACATTTGGACAGGGTCTGAAAGCAGGACTTGGAAGTGCATTTACTCAGTTCCTGAACACAATCAGCTGTTTCGGAAATGTAATGAGTTATATAAGACTTTTTGCAGTGGGAATGGCAGGTCTGGCTATTTCACAGAGCTTTAATAACATTGCTGCCAGTCTTGGCGGACCGCTTGTTATTCTGGCCGTTGTAATCGTACTTTTCGGTCACGCATTAAACTTGGTGATGTGCTTCCTCTCAGTAGCGGTACATGGTGTAAGACTTAATGTACTGGAATTCTCAGGTCAGGTTGGACTAGAGTGGTCCGGAATTCCATACGAACCGTTCAAAGAGAATGACAAGATTATTAAATAGTAAAGGAGAATTATTATGAATTTAGCTTTTGTTGGTATGGCAGCAGCTCTTGGAATTTCAGCAGCTGGTTCAGCATATGGTGTTGGCTATGCAGGTATGTCAGCAGTAGGAGCATGGAAGAAATGTTATGCAAGTGGCAAGCAGGCTCCATTTATCTTGCTTGCATTTGCAGGAGCCCCTTTAACACAGACAATCTACGGATTCCTTCTGATGAACTTCATCAGAAATGCAATCGATTCAGTTGATCCAGGTCTTGCGCTTGGTGTAGGTCTATTTGCAGGACTTGCAATCGGTCTTTCCGGTCTGAATCAGGGAAGATGTGCAGCAGCAGCCTGTGATGCACTTGCGAGCACCGGAAAAGGTACGGCAAACTACTTTATTGTAGTCGGAATTGCTGAAACAGTAGCACTTTTCGCACTGGTATTCAGCATGCTTGCACTTGGCTA
>JBJESZ010000098.1:0-28268 GCA_051883055.1 Emergencia sp. | reverse complement strand
TCGGATTCAGAACAGATAGTGAGTTCATATCTGATAAAACAATGAAAAAAATTTTGAAAACAGTCGAAAAAGCCTAAAAAATACCACATTTTTAAGAAAGCAAAAAACTCCGATTCCCACTATTTCCAATGGGGTTCGGAGTTTCTATATTCATCAACTGTCAAACTCGGGATTATACCACAAAAAAATAAAAAAGCACAGCTAAATGAGGACGAGTAAAAAGCTGTGCTTACGAAAAAAGATAGTGTTTAGAATGCTTTTTTCAGGATGTCAAGGATGTCTTCCTTTGTAACGCCCTGTCTTGGGTTGAAGTTCAGAACAGGTTCATGTAATGCATCTTCTGCAAGTCTGTCCAGAGCATCCTCTGTTATTCCCTGTTCAGAGATTGTCTTTACTCCAAGAAGCTTAATCATCCTTAACAGTTCATCTGCAAGCAGATATTTGTCTGTATCAGTATTTCCTGTAGTTTCAAGTCCGATCGCTTCAGCCATCACAACCATCTGCTGAGGACAGCTTTCTGCATTGTATCTGATTACATATGGAAGTACACATGCGTTTGCCATACCGTGAGCAAGGCCAAAGTGTGCGCTCAGAGTATGAGCAATTGCATGAACCATACCCAGGTTTGCATTGGAGAAACCGTATCCAACGATTGTACATCCCAGCATCATCTGTTCTCTTGCTTCAAAGTTCCTGCCGTCAGCAACAGCAACAGGCAGTGCCTTGTGGAAAATCTTCAGTGCTTCCAGTGAATGATACTTTGAAAGCGGTGTAGCCATATTTGAAATATAGCTTTCAACCGCATGGGTGATAGCATCCATACCTGTAGCCGCAGTTACTGATGCCGGAACTGAAAGAGTAAATTCAGGGTCTGAAATTACATGAGTAGGGGTAATCTTGTTGTCTATTACAACGTACTTGATAACCTTCTCTGTATCTATAAGCGCGGAAACGTTTGTTATTTCACTTGAAGTACCTGCTGTTGTAGGAACTGCGATCAGTGGAAGCACCTCTTCCTTGACCATTCCGATTCCGCCGTATTCACCGATTGTTCCCGGATTAGTCATAAGAACGTTTACCGCCTTTGCGGTGTCCATGCTGCTTCCTCCGCCTACTGCTATGAAAGCTTCAATCCCTGCTTCCTTTGCAATTGCTGCTGCTTCCTCAACAATCTGGTTTGTAGGGTTTGGAATTACGCCGTCATAAACAGTGATTTCAACATCAGCCTTCTCAGCCTCTTCAATTACCTTAGTTCCGATTCCTACTTCCATGATCATCTTGTCACAAACGACCATGACTTTTTTTACTTTTAATTCATTTAATATATCCGGAAGTGTTGCGATTGCATCCTTACCGAAATTAATATTGCTGCTTGCAAAGAAATTGTAGCTCATATCAGTTACCTCTCAATCTTGATTTCTTACCTAACATATATATTGTCATAATTTTAGTTGAACGGTCTGTGTCAAACAAGAACAAAACCCACAATTCTGTCAAAATCTTTGGATTAACACTTGAAATTGCACCATGACTTATCATATTATATTTATATTGTCAACTAAACCACGAGGGGGAAATAAAAATGAAAAGCAATGCAAAAGCCGTAGTAACAGTTATCGGTAAAGATATGGTAGGTATTCTTGCAAAGGTGTCAACAGCATGTGCCGCAGCACAGGCAAATGTAATCGAGGTTACACAGTCCGTTCTTGAAGAGTTTTTCTGCATGATCATGATTATTGACATTGAAAACGCAACAGCTGAAATTGAGGAACTTCAGCAGTCAATCTCAGACAGTGTTCCTGAAATGAAGGTGCACGTTATGCATGAGAATATTTTTAACTCCATGCACAGAATTTAAATGTTTCTGAATTGATTTTGCTTAGGAGGTTTTGATAGATGCTTAATACAAGAGATATCATGGAAACCATAACCATGATACAGGACGAAAACTTAGACATACGTACCATTACTATGGGAATTTCTTTAATAGACTGTGCTGACAGCGATATCGACAAGTCATGCGAAAAGGTCTATAACAAAATATACAGATACGCAAAGGACCTGGTTTCGACCGGAGAGGCAATTGAGAGAAAGTACGGTATTCCTATTGTTAACAAGAGAATATCCGTAACTCCGATTTCTATGCTGGCAGGCGTTTCAGGAGGCGATCCTGTCAAGTATGCCAGAACACTTGACAAGGTTGCCAAGGATGTCGGTGTAAACTTTATCGGCGGATTCTCTGCTCTTGTTCAGAAGGGCTTCAGTGCAGGAGATAGAGAACTTATAGAGGCGATTCCTCGTGCTCTTGCTGAAACAGACCTTGTATGCTCATCTGTAAACATCGGTTCAACTAAAGCGGGCATCAACATGGATGCGGTAAAGCTTATGGGTGAGACAGTATGCAAGGCATCTGAATACACTAAAGACAAGCAGTGCATCGGTGCTGCAAAGCTGGTTGTTTTCTGCAACGCAGTTGAAGATAATCCGTTTATGGCGGGTGCGTTCCACGGTGTAGGGGAAGCTGACTGCGTGCTCAGCGTAGGTGTTTCAGGTCCCGGAGTTGTTCGTTCCGTTCTGTCCAGGATGCCTGATACAGCATCAATGAATGAAGTTGCTGAAACAATCAAGAAAACTGCCTTCAAGATTACGAGAATGGGTCAGCTGGTAGGTACAGAGGCTGCGGAGATGCTTGGAGTTCAGTTCGGCATCATCGATCTGTCTCTTGCTCCAACACCTGCGGTAGGGGACTCTGTTGCACATATTCTGGAGGAAATCGGACTTGAGCAGTGCGGAGCGCACGGAACAACCGCTGCACTTGCAATGCTTAACGACGCGGTAAAGAAAGGCGGAGTTATGGCAAGCTCAAGTGTGGGAGGCCTGTCAGGAGCTTTCATTCCTGTAAGTGAGGACGCAGGTATGATTGATGCTGCAAGAAAAGGCGTGCTTTCACTGGAAAAGCTGGAGGCAATGACTGCTGTCTGCTCTGTAGGTCTGGATATGATAGTTATTCCGGGAGACACAGACCCGGCTGTTGTGTCAGCAATCATTGCTGACGAAGCTGCTATCGGAATGGTAAATTCCAAGACGACAGCTGTTCGTGTAATTCCTGCCATCGGTCTGAAGGAAGGCGAAGAGCTAGACTTTGGCGGACTGCTTGGATACGGACCTGTTATGCCTGTAAGAAAGCAGTCTCCTGCCAAAATGATTAATCGCGGCGGAAGAATTCCTGCACCGCTGCAGAGCCTGAAGAACTAGATTGACCAGAATCTGAATCAGTCCATAATCAGAATCTATGTTAATTAAATGAAAAGACACTCACTGCAGTATCCTTGCTGAACCTGCATCTGAGTGTCTTTTCTGATTTGTACGTGTTTTGGGTTTGTACATATTAAGAAGGATTAATTACTTATTGCTTTTCTTAAATAGTCTTCAATTTCACCGGATGTTTTGTATTTCATTACTTCTCCGGCGATTGAGTCAGCTTCTTCCTTTGACCATCTGGAAATATTGTATCTGGTTCTTAGAACAGAACCGGGACTTACACTGAATTCATCAAGTCCAAATGATATCAGCAGAGGCGTCATCATCGGATCTGCTGCGGCCTCACCGCACATTCCCACCGGAATTCCTGCATTTACACCGCATTCAATAATATGTCTGATAGAACGAAGCACCGCAGGCTGAAGGTAGCTGTTAAGGTTTGAAACCTGTGGATTTCCGCGATCCGCTGCCATAGTATACTGAGTCAGATCATTGGTCCCTATACTGAAGAAGTCGCATTCTTCTGCCAGGATATCTGCAATCAGACTTGCCGCAGGAGTTTCGATCATCGCTCCTATCTTCAGGTTTTTATCGTAAGATATCCCCTCTGCATCCAGGTCGATTTTGATTTCCTCAACAAGCTTCCGAACCCTTCTGATTTCCTCTGCTTCTGTTACAAGAGGTACCATTATGGCCAGACTTCCGAAAGCACTGGCTCTTACAGCTGCTCTAAGCTGGGTTCTGAACAGTTCTTCATTCTCCAGACAGTATCTTACCGCTCTGAATCCAAGGAAAGGATTATCCTCCTCTTTCATTCCAAGATAAGGAATAGCCTTGTCACCGCCTACATCCAGCGTACGGATAATTACAGTTCCATTTTCGAACAGCTGTACTGCCTTTTTATAACTTTCAAACTGAAGCTCCTCGTCCGGTTCAGAATCTCTTCCCATAAACAGAAACTCTGTTCTGAACAGACCGATTCCCTCTCCACTGTTTTCGACGGCAGAAACGGCATCACCTATATTTCCGACATTACAATATAAATCCTTTTCTATTCCGTCTCCAGTTACGGTTTTTTGATCAGCATACCCTGCAAGGAGAGCTTTTTCCTTCGCTAAAGAGTCCAGTTTTTCCCTGTATCCCGCAAGTTCCTCATTATCAGGATCCGGGATAACAATTCCTTCGGTTCCATCAATTATTACATTGAGCTCATCAACCAGTTCAGATACAACTCCCGGTACACTTAGAACTGCAGGTATGCCCAGAGCTCGTGCAAGTATTGCTGAATGAGAAGTCTTTCCTCCTTTTTCGGTTACTATGCCACATACATTTGCCTTATCCAGCCGGGCCGTCATAGATGGTGTAAGTTCCTCTACAACAATAATGCTTTCAGCCGGAAGATCAGACAGACTTTTCAGCTCTGTTCCTGTCAGGATTGACAGCATTCTGGTTCTGATATCATCGATGTCTGCAGCACGCTGCATTGTCAGCTCGTCTTCTGTTGCCATAAACATGTCCTTAAACATGTTCAGCACTTCCTCACATGCCGCCTCTGCACACATGCTTCCGTCGATTTTTTCGTCGATTTGTGAAAGCATGAACGGGTCGCTGATCATAATAACATGTCCTCTTATGATCTCTGCTTCGTGTACAGCCGAGGACTGTTCCATCCTCTGTGCCATTTCCTCTGTCTCTCTGCAGAATGCGGTCACTGCATCGTGAAAGCGGTCTTTTTCCCTCTCTGTATCGACAACCTGTCTTTTTTCATAACTCAGCTTCGTATTCTTTATCACATAGGCTCTGCCTATTCCGATTCCCTCTGATACCGGGATGCCTCTAAGCATTCTGTTCACCTCGTTTACTGTTCACCAAAGCCTGCTTCAATCATGCTGACAGCTTCATCGAGAGCCGCCTGTTCATCTGCTCCGTCACAGATAACATTAACCTCAGTGCCGAACTTGATGCCTGCCGCAATGATATTCATTACACTTTTTCCGTTCACATCCGTATTATTGACCTGAAGCTTTACATCTGAGCTGAATTTTGCCATCGCTGCAGCAAAGCCTGATGCAGGCCTCATGTGAAAACCCTGTGAGTTTACTATTTTTACAATTTTAGATACCATTTTCTTCTCCTCCCGCTTCCTGATAAGCTTTCCTACTTTACTTTCTTCTTTAATATTCCAAGTAATACTGTTCCAACGACGACACCCACTGCCAGTGCAGCAAGATATCCACCTACATTTCCAACTACAGGAAATACGAAGATTCCTCCGTGTGGTGCTCTCAGTGTACACTTCATAGCCATCGATATGCCTCCTGCAACAGCTGAACCTGCTACGCATGCCGGTATTACTCTCAGAGGGTCGGCAGCGGCAAAAGGAATCGCGCCTTCTGTAATGAAGCACAGACCCATAATATAGTTGACGAGACCGGCCTTACGCTCTTCTTCAGTAAATTTATTCTTAAACAGTGTAGTTGCAAGCGCAATTGCAATTGGTGGCACCATGCCTCCAATCATAACTGCGGCCATAATATTGAAGCCTTCTGATGCGATAGCTGCTGTACCGAATACATATGCAGCCTTGTTGAACGGGCCACCCATATCGATAGCCATCATGCCGGCAAGGAGACAGCCGAGCAGAATCTGGCTTGTGCTGCCCATTGAGTTCAGCCCGTCCGAAATAGCTGTATTCAGGACTCCTACTGCAGGATTAATCAGGCACATGAATGCACCCATGAGTATTGTTCCCAAAAGAGGAATAATAAGTACCGGCATCATGTTCTCAACTGTTTCGGGCAGAAACGCAAATATTTTTTTTAGGAGCAGAACAATGAAGCCGCCAACAAATCCTGCAATAAGAGCACCAATGAATCCGGAGACTGCCGCAGGCTCTCCACCTACATTTGAGAATGTGGATCCAATAGTGGCAATATAGCCGCCAACGAAGCCAACTGCAAGTCCCGGTCTGTCTGCTATACTTCTTGAAATATAACCTGCAAGCACAGGCATCATGAAGCTGAATGCCACACCGCCCACAGTCTTAAAGAATGCCGCAGCCTGTGTGTATGAACCAAAGCTTCCGTCACGAGGTGCTCCTGCAATTGTATCAATCAGGAATGCAATAGCAATCATGATTCCTCCGCCGATGACGAATGGAAGCATGTATGATACTCCGTTCATCAGGTGCTTATATATTTTTCTACCTATACCTTCATTACCTATCGAATCTGTGTCTGTTGTCTTCTGTCCCTCATAGTGGTAAACAGGTGCCTTTCCTTCAATAATAATGTTAATAAGCTCCTCAGGCCGGTTTATTCCCGCAGACACATTAGTCTTACATACTTTTTTACCGTCAAATCTTACCATTTCTACATTCTTGTCGGCAGCAATTATTATTCCGTCAGCGGCTTCAATTTCCTCCGGTGTAAGAACATTCTTTGCTCCAGCTGATCCATTAGTCTCTGCCTTAAGAGTATATCCCATTTCGCGAGCTTTTTTCTCAAGAGCCTCCGCAGCCATGTATGTGTGAGCAATTCCTGTAGGGCAGGCTGTTACAGCAAGAATCTGATATGCTCTTTCTGATTTTTCAATATTACCTTCATCTGCCGCTTCCACTTCAACTTCCTGCTCCTCCGGATATCTCTCTTTTTCCTTTCTGTCGATTGCAGCCAGGAATTCATCCGCATCAGCTGCCTTAACCAGTTCCTCGCGCAGCTCCATATCCATAAGCAGTGTCATCAGTCTGGAAAGAACCTCCAGATGCAGATCACCATCAACAGGTGCAGCGATCATAAAGATAATCTTAGACGGCATATCGTCCGGTGCCTCATAGTCCACGCCCTCTGGAACAGTTACTGCAGCCAACCCCGGCCTCTTTACTGCTTCACTCTTTGCATGAGGAATGGCAATGCCCTCCCCGATTGCTGTGGTTCCCATTTCCTCTCTGGAAAGGATATCTCTTTTGTACTGCTGTCTGTCCGACAGATTACCTGCTTCGTCGTGCAGGTTAATCAGCAGGTCGATAGCTTCATCTCTGGTACCGATTTCTATTCCCGTTCTCACGGCACTCTTCTTCAGTAAGTCACAGATGCGCATGTTGTTATTCCTCCATTTTTAAATACAGTTCTCTTATTTCATTTCTCGTTGCCAGATCCTCCGAGCATGCTGTTGCAGTTCCGGCGGCTACTCCCAGCTTAAGCGCAATCCTCATGTCACCATAATTCTCATATCCCGCCAGGAATCCGGCCACCAGTGAATCTCCGGCTCCCACGGTATTTTTCACTTTCTGACGAGGCATTTTCATACTGTACTCATCGCCATTCTCACAAAGAAGGTATGCTCCCTCTTCGCCAAGAGAGACAATTACGTTCCTGGCTCCTTTGCTCTGCAGTACTCCTGCGCCGCGTCTCAGCGCCTCATCGCCCTCAATATCAAAACCCACAAGTTCCTCCAGCTCTGCCTTGTTTGGTTTAACGAAAAACGGCTTATACTTCAGTACATTTTCAAGCAGTTCTCCTGTGGCGTCCACTACGTATTCTATTTCTTTTCCCTGGAGGATATTTATTATCGTCTCATATATATCATCAGGAAGAGTATTTGGAACGTTTCCCGATATTACCAGAAAATCTCCTTTCTTCAGCCTGCTCAGCTTTTCAAGCAGTTCTCTTATCTTATCTTCGGGAATAGCCGGTCCCTGTGCGTTAATCTCAGTTTCCTGTGATGTTTTGATTTTAATGTTTATTCTGGTTATTCCCTCTTCCAGATGGACAAAGTCGGTTTTGATACCCTTTTCCTTCAGGCCGTTTTCCAGCGCATCGCCGGTAAAACCGCTTACAAAACCCAGAGCTGTGTTCTTGATCCCAAGCTCATTAAGAACAGTTGAAACATTGATTCCCTTTCCTCCGAAATAATAATCCTCTCCGACAGTACGATTGGTCACCCCCTGCTTCAGTTCATCCATATACACTACGTAGTCTATGGCCGGGCTGAAGGTTACCGTATATATCATTTCAACACCTCCATAATTTCCGTACTCTTACAGTACTGCTTCTTTTCAAGCCTGTCCGTAATGATGCAGGCTTCATCGATAGCGGCAAACGTTACAGGCGAGATCAAGTCAAATTTGGTGTGATCAGCCAGAACAAATGACTTATATGCCTTTTTCATTACCGCCGTTTTCACTGCAGCTTCACTGATATCCGGCGTTGTAAATCCAAGCTCCAGATCAATCCCGTTAGTTCCCATGAAGCATTTTGTGAAGTTGTATCTCTGAACAGCTTCTATCGCAATTTCACCTATTGCAGCTTCTGTTGACGGTCTTAGAAGCCCGCCGATAATGTATGCATCAAAGCCCTTCTGAATCAGCTTTTTTGCGTGGCTAATACCATTAGTCACATAGGTCACATTCTTTTTATCCAGATAATCGATCATTTTTTCTGTTGTTGTACCTGCGTCGATATACACGAAATCCCCATCTTTTATAAGAGATGCAGCGTACTCTGCTATCGCATCCTTCTCTTCAACGTTTATCAGGGTTCTCTGTGCAACATCAGCCTCACCAAAGGTCATGTCTCCTTTTATTGCAACTGCTCCTCCAAACACCTTTCTCAGCTTGCCCATGCTGTCAAGCTCATTGATATCACGTCTGATTGTTGACTCGCTGGCGTTCAGCTCTCTTGCCAGCACTGTCACCTTTACCGAATTGCTCTTCTTAAGCTTTCCCAGAATTCTTTCAAATCTTTCGTCCTGTAACATCTTTTCGCCCTCCTGTTATCTGTATTATAGCACCAATTCAATCAAAGTCAATCAAAATATTTCAAAATCAATCAAAATATTCCACAAAATTTGATTGACTTTTCACCTGGTCCCGCTTCCACAAAAAAATCCGAATACCTTTCCGGTATTCGGATTTTTGTTCAAGCATTTACATGCCCTTTTGCTTAATTAAGGACTAATATTATTAAAGAAGAGTACCCAGGTGCTTCAGCGTTCTGATCATCTGGTTAGTGTAGCTCATTTCATTGTCATACCATGATACTACTCTGACTTCATACATATGTTCTCCACACTTTTCAACCATTGTCTGAGTTGCATCATACAGTGAACCGTATGTTGTTCCGATTACGTCACTTGATACGATCTGGTCTTCAGTGTAACCGAAAGTCTCGTTGGCTGCTGCCTTCATAGCTGCATTTACGCTGTCTGCAGTGATTGCATCTGTTTCATCAACTACTACGGCATCAAGAATTGTGATTGATCCGCTTGCTACAGGAACTCTCTGTGCGGAACCAACCAGTTTACCTGAAAGTTCAGGAATTACCAGACCGATTGCCTTAGCTGCACCTGTGCTGTTTGGTACAATATTGATTGCTGCTGCACGTGCACGACGGAAGTCTCCCTTTCTGTGCGGTCCGTCCAGAATCATCTGGTCACCTGTATATGCGTGAATTGTTGTCATGAAACCTGTTCTGACTTCCTTGTAATCGTTAAGTGCCTTTGCCATTGGAGCAAGACAGTTGGTTGTACAGCTTGCTGCTGAGATTACATTGTCATCCTTAGTCAGCGTCTCATGGTTAACGTTGTAAACGATTGTTGGAAGGTCATTTCCTGCCGGAGCGGAGATAAGAACCTTCTTTGCGCCTGCTTCGATATGAACCTTTGCCTTGTCTTTTCCTGCGAAGAAGCCTGTACATTCCAGTACGATATCTACTCCTAAGTCTCTCCAAGGAAGGCTGCTTGGATCTGCCTGAGCAAATACAGGAATCTTCTTTCCGTTTACTGTGATTGAAGAATCGTCATGTGATACCTCTGCATCTAATGTACCCTGTACGCTGTCATACTTCAGCAGGTAAGCAAGCATCTCCGGCTTAGTCAGGTCGTTGATTGCCACTACATCAAATGTTGGATCGTTAAAGATTGTTCTGAATGAAAGTCTTCCGATTCTTCCAAATCCGTTGATTGCGATTTTTATACTCATAATATACTCCTCCTAAGTAAATTTAATTATCCTTATCTATGCTCCCCATTTTCTCATTTTATGCCTGCTTAATACAGCACATTTAATAAAAAAATGTCGGAAAATGTTCATCAACTGTATTATAGCACCCTTTCATTCAAAGTCAATCAAATTATTTCAAATTCAATCATATTTTTCCATTTATCGTCAAACTAGAGCGCCCCATGCAAATCTCACATACCATTACGCTATTCCAGCTTATATTTCTTTGCCGCAGACCAGTCACCGCAAACCGTCTTTTCGTGGCTCACGCCCTTCCAGTCAACATATTCAAACCGGTTAACCCCTCGCAGTCTGTAATAGTATGTCGTGCCCTCATCCTGCTGTAGAGTGGCAGATGTGGCCTTGTCTGAGTTTAATGTCTTTGTGACAAGCTTTCCCGAAGCGGATTTTGCCTTTGAAATCTGATAACGGTTCTGCCCTCCGATATCCTTCCAGTTCAGCGTTATTTTCCCGTCATCAGTTTTCTTAATGCTGTCTATTTTAGCCGAATCGGTAAGTCTGACGGATGATATACTGTAATATGCACTGCAGTACCTGATGCTGAACATCGTAGTCCCGGCCCATGACGTTATTCCCGCGTTACTGCCGTTGTAGTTTCTTGCAGAATCTGCTGCGTAGAAATATCTTTTGTCCGGATTGTATCCGGTTATCAGAACACCATGAGGTCCTGAATATGAAGTACTCGATGAACCTCCCCAGACTACTATTCCCTCGGGATGCTCCTTAAGCATTTCTTTTACCTGCCTGCACTTATCAGCGGCTGTACCGTTAAGATTGCCACGTGTCACAGTATATTCTATCCCGTCCTTAGTATATGTATAGCTGCTGTTTAAGTTGTTGATACCGTCAGTGGTAGCAGCTTTCCTCAAAGCTTCATTGCTTATTACCTTATATGAGTCGGATTCCATCAGCATTGCCATGCGCTTTATCATATACGCATTGGCACAGAGGAGACAGTCCCCTGACTTGTAGTTCTTTATCTTATACAGTGATGCGTCATTCAGGTCTACGTCTGCCGCGCTTACAGCTGTTCCGGATAAAAGCACTGCAGCTGACAGGAAGCACAGCATCAGAAGCCTTCTTAAGGTTCTCGTTTTCATTTTTTCCTCACATTTTTTCTAAATCTCAATCTCAGCAGTGGACAATTGTACGAACCTTCTTCTCAATAACCTTGAGAATCAGATTGGCCGTGAGAACCAGCCCCGCACACAATATCGTTCCCCATATCATCTTTACAGGGTTCTGGGTTCTCATTCCGTCAAACAGCAGTGAGCCCAGACCTCCTGCGCCTATGGTCGCCGCCACCGTTGCAATGCCGATTGTGGACACTATCGCGATTCTTATGCCTGCGACGATCGAGTCAAGAGCCAGCGGAAATCTTACCCGGGTAAATATCTGTGCCTGAGTCATACCCATTCCCGTTGCCGACTCAATTACACTTTCATCTACTCTCATCAGACCGTCTGTAAATGCTCTCACCAGAATAAACTGATTATACAGAACAAGCACTAGGACGGCAGTAACCTTTCCAAGACCGGTAACAGGTATAAGCAGCGCAAAAAGCGCCAGGCTGGGTATGGTGTAAACCACGTTCCATGCACCTACAACAGTCTCTGCAAGTCTTTTTCTGTTCATCAGGAGAACAGATACTATCATAGCAAGAAAAACTGAAATAACCAGCGTTATTCCCACAATCTGAAGATGCTCTGCCAGTGCGTTCAGGAGTTTATCATAATGCTTCGTGGTGTATTTCAAAAACATGCTCATTTCAGAAACTCCAATCCTTCCGTTACAGAACGTATCAGACTTGCCACGTAGTCATTTGCCGGCTCTGAAAGAATCTTCTCCGGGGTCGCCAGCTGCTGAAGGCGTCCCTCATTCATTATCATTACTCTGCTTCCCAGCTTGAGAGCCTCCGTCACATCGTGAGTCACAAATATGGCTGTTACGCCCTCCCGACGGTGAATTTTCAGGAACTCATCCTGCAGCTTGGTTCTGTTTATGGCATCTATAGCTCCAAAAGGCTCGTCCAGAAGCATAATGGAAGGCTTTGCCGCCAGAGCTCTCGCCAGACCTACTCTCTGCTGCTGACCTCCTGAAAGCTGTGAAGGATATCTTCCCCTGAACTGTTCCGGATCCATGTTGACCAGCCTGAGCAGCTCTGTAACCCTGTCACGGATCAGTTCCTTGTCCCATCCGAGTATTTCAGGCACGACGGATATGTTCTTTTCCACCGTCATATGCGGAAAAAGCCCTACCTGCTGAATCACATATCCGATACTTCGTCTCAGTTCAATGGCATCCCCGCTCTCGATATTATTTCCGAAGATTTCAATAATCCCGGAAGTGGGTTCATACAGCCGGTTCACCATCTTCAGAAGAGTCGTCTTCCCGCAGCCTGATGTGCCAAGCACGGTAATCAGCTCTCCCTGTTCAATCTGAAAGCTGACATCATCTACCGCATTATAGTCCGCCCCATCAAAGCTCTTTATTACATTTTTAAACTCTATTGCAATTTTCCCATTCATATATTTATTATTTATCCGATTTTTACAAGTCTTATGGCATTCACCGGACACGTGCTTACGCACAGTCCGCAGCCTACGCAGATATCATCAAATCTGCATCTCTCGCTGCATATTCCGCAGTCAATACAAATCTCTTCGTCAATTTCTATTTTATAATTCACTTTCGGCCATACTCCAAGGCTTCCTCTGGCCTCCGCCGCCCTGAACAGGTAGCAGCAGTCAGTACAGCAGCTGCATATTCCTCCGGGATTGACAGTATGAATCAGACCTTCCTCTTCCGCTCTCATCACGACGGCCTTTGCTTCCTCCTTCGTAATAGGCGCTGCAAGGCCTCTCCTTACATAAGAATTTGGCGCCGTTCTATATGTAATGCAGACATTTCTCGGTGCATCGCAGGCCTGCTTCAGGCTTCTGCAGTCGCAGTTTGCCAGATAGGGCGTATCGTCACGTCCGTCTATAAAAGCAAGCACATCCTCGACCGGCAGTACCTCGTCCTCTGTAGGCAGTTCATCGTCCAGAGTTTTCAGCCATGACAGATAGTCATCAAAGTACATATCATCAAGTGCTGTTTTCAAATCCCCCGGAAGTCCTGAATAGACCTCATATTCCTCAGTCGCAAAGATATCCAGGCGCCTGAGGAAGGTGCCTCTACGGTAGTTTTGATTGTCTGAGCCGTCACACCCCCGGGTACTCTCGCAGAGGTCTATAACACCTCTGTGAAAGAGGTTTTCTATGGTCAGAGATTCATCTGTTTCCGCCATTACGGCATCAAGAACTGCCTCAAGCTCGCTCCGGCTGTAGCTTCGCTCCGGATTCAGGATCTCAGTCAGCCTGAGTTCAGCCGGAGTGTACATTTTACAGAGTAGCGTAGAATTCTGCTGCAACATCATCGTATTCTTCCTTATCTATGTCAACCTTTGCGTTTAGCTGCTGCATTGTTTCAGTGTCTATAGACGCGCTGATTCTGTTTATGATTTCAGCCAGCTCAGGATTATCGTCTACAATGTCCTGACGTGTCACAGGCATGATGTTATATGGAGGCCAGAAGCTCTTGTCGTCCTCCAGCAGAACGAATTCCTCCCTGGAAAGCTGCGCATCCGTAGTGTAGGCAGGCACACAGTCAGCCTCTCCGTTCAGCATGATCTCATATTTCAGAGAATCGTCAAAGCTGTTTTCCGACTTGAAGTCGAACTCCCCGTAGTGCTGGGCCAGCCCTGCAAGGCCGTCCTCTCTCTCGTAGAAGTCAGATGTGCTTCCAAAGCGGATATTACCTGCTTTTTTCTGCAGGTCTGAGATGGTTTTGATGCCGTACTTTTCAGAAGCCTCTTTTGTGATAACCAGACCCTGACCGTCGTTAGCCGCGCACATGTCAAGAGGCACCAGACCGGCCGCCTCATAGAGACCCTTAACAGTGTCGTACACCTTCTGCGGATCGGATTCCATAGGCTGCTGGTATATTGACATCAGGGCGGTTCCCGTATACTCAGGGTAAATGTCAATTTCACCCTCAACAAGCGCCTCGTTTATCAAAGCGTTCTGAACCTCGTAGGTACGTTCAACCTGATATCCCGCATCCTCAAGGGCAAGTGCATACAGTTCGCTCAGTATAAGGTTTTCTGTGAAACCCTTGGAGCCTACGATAATCTTTTCGTCCGACTGCTTCCCGCCGCATGCTGCAAGGGCAAAAATCATTACTGCGCATAAGGCTGCCGCCATAATTTTCTTTTTCATCTTACCATCTTCCTTTCCAGTTTACCTATAATCATCGTGCAAAGCATTGTCAGTACTGCCACGGAGCCTCCGCCGATGACCAGATACTCTGTCTTCATCAGGGCGATTCCGTTGTATATTATTACGCCAAGGCCTCCGCTGCCGATATACGCTGCAAGGGCCGCACTGGCGATTACCTCCGCTGAAGCGATTTTGATCCCCCCGATTATATGGGGCAGAGCCATAGGCAGGCTCACCCGCCGGAAAATCATCTTTTCGTCCATTCCCATAGCCGTCGCCGCCTCAAGCATGAACTCGGGCACTTCGGCAAAGCCGAGGGTGGTCTGAATGATGATGGGCGGTACGGCGAGAATCACCAGCGCCACAAGTGCAGGCTTTACGCCTATTCCCATTACGGGTATCAAAACCACCAGAATCGCAAGGCTCGGTATTATCCTCAGAGTGCTGAAAAAGCCGACAATAAACCTTCGCATGACAGGATTCTTTTCACAGAGGATGCCTGATGGAATTCCGATGGCAGCTGCCGCTGCAATGGCCAGGACACTTATATATATGTGCTGACCCAGATACTGAAGGTACTGCTGCCAGTTGTCAGTGAAATATTCAATATATGCTTCCATAGACACCTCCCTTAATAAACGTGTATGCTTTATTTTATCAGAAAAATACAAGTGATTGCAAAAATATTTATAATTTGATATATTTTTTGTATGAAATCTTCGAAATTGTATAGGAAAAAGATGAGGAACAAGGAGGAAATCAATGAGTTTTGTTAACGACATAGTAATAGACAGAAACAGATGCATAGGATGCGGACTGTGCAAAAAGGCGTGTCCCTCCATGCTGCTTGACCTGGATGAGGAAAACAAGGCTTTTTCTGAACCGGTAGACCGGCTTAACTGGTACGGATGCTGGAAATGCCAGCACTGCATGGCTGTATGTCCTGCAGGAGCAGTTTCAGTCTTCGGGCTGAATCCGGAGGACAGCCTGCCTGCTGTCAGCGACTTTGAAAAGTCAGGTGAGATTATGGATGCCATTGTTGCCGGCAGACGTTCATGCAGACACTATAGGCAGGAAAATGTAGACAGGGAGCTTCTCGACCACATTCTGAAGGTTATGGAAAACACTCCTACAGGAGGCAACAAGATGTTTGTGGAATACACTCTTATAGACGATATCGACCGGATGAACAGGTTCAGGGAGTTGCTTCGCAGTGGATATGATCAGCTGAAGGCTGAAGGCAGATATCCTTTCAGCTGGGACGAGGATTCTCTTGGAATAATGGAGGACAGAGAAGACCAGGCTATGAACGGCGATATGTTCTTCTGTTCAGCCCCTCACCTTTTCATACCTCACATGCCGGCAAAATTCCCGTCAGCACCTGTCGATGTAAATCTGACCATGGCATATTTCGAGCTTCTGTGCAATGCTCACGGGCTGGGAACGGTTTACCTGGGCTTTCCGATAAACTTCCTTAAGATGCTTCCGGAGATATATGAGCTTCTGGAAATTCCTGAGGATCACTATATCGGAAGTGCTATCGGCTTCGGCTATCCTGTCTTCCGCTACGCGAGAGGGGTTCAGAAAGAAGGAAATGTGAAAATCCACCGTTTGAGTTTTGATGAATAATCTGTGCGCGCCGTTTTTCATTTGCGGCGTGCTTTTATTTTGCAGAGAAAAAAAGACCCTCAGGTGTCAGTATTATATCTAACGCCTGAGAGTCGGCTGATTCTTAAGCTTTCAATTATGCTAACTCGTCAACCAGCTTCTTAAGTGCAGCCAGTGCTTCGTCAGGAAGCTTGTCGTATCCGTCCTTTGCAGTAGCAAAGCCTTCAACAGCATCTACACGGTTCTGCATTGCACCCTTAAGTGCTGCTCTGTAGTCAGCATCGTCAAGATCAGGAGTGAAGCCTTCCCAATCCATGATTTCGATATCCTCGAACGGACCCCACTTTTCAAACTTGGCTGTTCCTTCTACGATTGATTCCAGAATTCCAAGAGTATCCTTAGGCTGTACCTTCTTGCCCATGAAATCTCCTGTATTTACGATGTAGCAGTCTACATTCTTTTCTTCAACCAGCTTCTTGAACTTTTCGTAATCGTTAACCAGCGGATATGTTCTGAACGGATTAGCATATGGAACGATACGAAGAGCGTTAAGATCAGTTCCGGCCTTTACACGTTCAGCAGTTGAAGTCTTGGTTGCAAGAGTTGCACCCATTACTGATGCAAGAGCTGCACCCTTAAGCTTAACAACCGGTGGAATGCAAGGGTCCTTCATGATCCAGATGATAGCGTTAACAGGGCTTTCGATCTTGTCAACTCTGTTAGGTGACCACAGCTTGGACTTGATTGCACGTCCGTTACCGTTACGGATATCTTCAGTTACTAACTGAATCTTACCTTCTTCGTCCATAGTTGCTGAACAGTTCTGAGCTGAAAGCAGATACTTGTTGTCAGGACATCCTGTAGGATAGTCTGCAGTCTTGTCAAAATATGTAGGTTCAAGCGCGATTGATGAGCATGTATCTGTGTTGATGATGAATGCGTCATCGTGAAGCACTGTAATAGCCTTTTCACCGTACTTGTTGTTGTGCTTTGCGTGAGTAAGAGTTGACTTGCCGGAACCGGATAGACCGAATACGGAGGCAACATACTTTCTTCCGTCAGGAAGAGTGTATTCCTTCTGTCCGCCGTGGCAGCTTGCATATCCGTTGCGGTTGGCCATAGCCCATGCCATAGTAAGTGTTCCCTTCTTGTGTTCTCCGAAGTACTTCATACCAAGAATTGCTGCGCAGTTCTGGTTAGTGTCGAAGTAGCACAGAGTTCTGTCGTCGCTCAGACAGCTGTAGTC
Organism: Emergencia sp.; assembly: GCA_051883055.1. Lineage (GTDB taxonomy): Bacteria > Bacillota > Clostridia > Peptostreptococcales > Anaerovoracaceae > Senimuribacter. The sequence goes on along the minus strand of JBJESZ010000098.1, from coordinate 10,873 downwards.
AACGTCAGGGCTAGGAGTAGGCTCCCACTGCGGATCAGAGAAGATGTAGATATCTGCTTCCCTGCCGTCTCCCACAGGCTTTGATTCCTTGTACATCTTAACATACTCGTCAGACATGTACTGGAAGTTAATCATCCAGTTGTAAAGAAGGTTCTCTTCTCCTTCAGGAATCAGCAGGTGAGCCTTAACCATGAACTCAGGATCCAGACCTACGAAAACCTGTGCGTGGTACAGCTTCTTGAAACGAGTCTTGTAGATAGCATCCATAACTACCTTGTCCAGCTTGCCGGCATCTACTCCCGGTTCGCCTTTGATACGACGAGCCTGTGCATAACGTCCTGTTACAGCTCCGTCGTTAAATAAAAGAACCTTTGCGTCAGAATCCAGACCGAATTCTTCACCTCTGTAAACAGGCATATCTGTTACGATAGTTCCCGGTGAATTCTTTGCAAGTTCGTATGCTTCCTTTAGAGTGTTAACTTTAACTACATTGTTTCCGTAAAATGCAGCTTCGATAATGGCACGAGTGTTGGATACAGCTTCCCCTGTCTTAGGGAAGCCGACCTTGCCTGCGCCGATTTCTTCCAGTTTGTAATACGCTTTAGTTGACATATCTGTTACCTCCATATAAATAAAGAATATTGTTACCTATACCTAATCTCCCATATTATATGATACTTTGTCGAATAATTCAAGGTCATAATACAAGGTGCCATTAAGATTAAACTGAAAGCCTACACTTTTATCTTTGCCGCATATCTGTAAAGCGCCTTCTGGTCTGCGTTTCTTCCCTCGTACGTGCTGTTTCCCAGAGTAGTTATATAGTACTTCCTGCCCGCCGGCTTGTATACCACCGAAAGACAGTAGCCTGCATGATCCTCATATCCGGTTTTTCCGTAAAGCAGGCCATCCACTTTTCCAAGCAGAGGATTAGTAGTTTCAAGCTTCCAGCTTTTGCTTCGCGACAGATTGTACATGCGGTAATTCTGCTTGCCTGCAATCGTCCTGAACTCCTTATATGACGATACGTGCATCAGCAGCTTCGTCACGTCCCTTGCGGTAGAGTAGTGACCATCCTGTTCAAGACCATGGGCATTTGCATAGTGAGTGTTTTTCAGTCCCAGTTCTTTAGCTCTGGTGTTCATCATGGACACAAACTTCACCTTGGTGCCTGCCACACTCTGTGCAATTGCATTTGCCGCCTCATTGCTCGAACTGATTAACAGAGCGTGCATGAGGCTGCTCATCTTAAATTTTTCTCCACCCTTCAGATTGAGAATCCCCCACGCCGTGCCGGCCGCCCATTTAGAGACTGTCACAGTGCGGTCCATAAGTCCCTTTTCTATTACAAGAGTCGCCGTCATCATCTTTGTGGTGCTGGCCATGGGCCTTCTGACCGTCGAATTCTTGCTGTATATTATGTATCCGTCTTCATCCATTATGCATGCCGACTTCGCCTTAAGCGGAAGGTCGTATCTGTTGCAGGCGATTGTTCTGACTTTAATCTCCTTTGCAGAATAGGTTTTCTCCCCGGCAGCATCAGTACCCGCAGGGATATAAATCTTCCATGTTCCGTATGTCGTCGTGCTCCAGTTTTCCGGATACACCAGTTTGATGCTTTGAGGCTTGTCCGTATCTTTCAGCTGATATGTGCTCCTGGTGTACCACCTGCCCTGAGCCTTGTTCCATTTCTTCAGGTACACCTTTCGTCCGGCACCGTTGGTGATTTTTATGGTGTCGGTCAGAGCGGAATCCGCACGGCAGTTTCTCACTGTCAAAACCCCTTCGATTTCAGTTTCCACATATACCGGTTCAGCTTTCATTTCAGAGTCAGTCTGCTCCACCTGATTAACCGGTCCGGTCTGCCCGCTCTCATCCGTCTGTGCGAAAGCAGCTGACGGAAACAGACATGAGAAGGCAACAGCAAAGCCAAGTATAAGGCTTACTGCTTTTACGGTATATTTTTTTATCTGCCTGGCTTCACTCATTATAATATCGTCCTACTCTCTCCTTTATTAAATCCATAAGTTCTTCATATCCAAAGACACACTTCCAGTCTGAGGCAAGATGCAGCTTCACCACGTCGTAAAGCCATTTCTCGTAATACTCTATGGCCTCATCAAAGCTCATTCCCTGCTTCTTCAGCAGCTCCACATCAGCTTCTGCAAATTCAACAGTAACCTTGCACCTCATACGCGTACTCTGCTCTGAAGCGTCCTTCGACGAGTCGAAGGCCTGAGGAAAATCACATACCTGTACATCCACCTTGTTAAAAAAAGGCGGCTCACATATCAGCATTATCTCTTTCACTTTACCCTTTCTCCTTTATCAAGCATATAAAGATATTTTACCACAAAAAAAGCAGCTCATGTGAACTGCTTTTTTGTATTACATTATTCTACTTCTTCGTACTCCAGATCGTCCAGTGTTCTCGCTCCGTCCTTCTCGTAGACCCCGGGGATCTGACAATCCGGACAGTATCCGAATTCCTCACCGAATTCAGGAATCAGAGCTGTATCATAGCTGAATTTCTTTCCGCATCTTGGACAGTGGTAGTACATCATACAAGGTCCCCAAGTCATTTTTCTATCTTCCTTTCAGATTATTTTCTGATTCCCAGGATTTCTCTTGCTTCATCAGGAGTAGCAGCTTCCAGGCCGTACTCTTCGATAACTCTCTTTGCACGTGCAACCAGCTGTTCGTTACCTGTAGCCAGTTCACCCTTCTTGTACATTACGTTGTCTTCCAGACCTACTCTGATGCCTCCGCCCAGTGCAACTGATGCATAAAGCATTTCCATTGCAGTAGCTCCAACACCGAAGCATGACCATGTGAAGTTTCCTTTTCCTACAAGCTGTTCAGCAGTTTCCTTCATGAACAGAAGATTCTTAGTTGAACCGGGGATTCCGTTTGCACATCCCATGCAGAACTGGAAGTGTACAGGAGTCTTAAGAATTCCCTTCTTGATGTAATATGCAGCGTTTCCAATCATACCAGGGTCGAAAGCTTCTACTTCCGGCTTAGTGTTTGTTTCCTGGAAAAGCTTGCCGCAGTCTTCTAAGAACTTAGGAGTGTTCATGAAAACACTTGTGTGCAGCCAGTTCATAGTACCGCAGTCAAAAGATGCCATCTCAGGCTTTAATTCCTTAATATGAAGAACTCTTTCCTCATCAGTTGCATTAATAGCTCCGGACGTTGTCAGGTTAAGAATGATATCACATTCAGGATATCTTTCGTGAACCAGCTCAACAGTTTCACGGAACTTGTTGTGATCCATTGTTCCATCGCCGTTCTCATCTCTCATGTGAAGGTGAGCAATTGCAGCGCCTGCTTTCCAGCACTTGTAAACGTCGTCAGCGATTTCGGACGGTGTCATAGGAACGTTAGGATTGTTCTCTTTCTTAGGCCACGCTCCTGTAAGTGCTGCTGTAATAATTCTCTTGTTCTTTAAGTCTGACATTTGTTGTACCCTCTTTCTTTTGTCTTTCTCTTACCTAACAGTTCTTGAATATATCTTTCAAGTTTACTTTTAATTATACTATTACTACAGCAGTGTTTCCAAGACAATATTTCCATTTGTGTCTTTTTTGTTTTATTTTTGTCGCAGACTGTCACCGGCTGATGTCACTGCCCGGTGTCACTGCTCCTACATTATCTCTTTGTTAAAATGTCCCCTCGTATCTGTCTCCTGATTGAAGACAGATTCCTTCATGCTTCCGGCAAGCTTTGCCTTCGCTGCTTCAATGATTTTTCTGACCTGCCCTGCAGACTCTACAGTAAAGCTCAGTCTAAATGCCTCAACTCCCTCAATATCCGGCATCTCGTCCAGCAGGTTAAGAGTTTTTCCATTGAGAATGGTTGTAGTACAGTCCTCGTGAGACAAAACAGGGAATGAACCATGTTCGTCCTTAAGCTCATAACGGTTTTTCCTGCAGCTTCCGCAAAGCTCCATCTTCTTCAGCGGACAGTACCTGGTAAACAGCAGGGGCGCCCTGCCGTACACTATCATCTCCAGTGCCGGGTATCCGTCATTTGCCTCGAAATACGCCTTTCTCATCTCCTGCAGCTGCCTTCTGTTAATTTCGTAGGACAGAGTCACACGCTTCGCACCAAGTCTGTGCAGCTCGTAACAGCTGGTTGAGTTCACCACATTCAGGGAATAGTCCGTTACGAAAGGATTCTTGTTCCTGTAGTAGTAGATTCCGCCATATCCGCCAATCAGCAGCTCCCCTTCTCTTTCTCCGTACTGAACCTGATTTCTCCTCACCACGTTCTCGAAGTAAACCTCTTCTATTCCACAGCTTACACAGGCGTCGTACTGTGCCTTAGTTGTAACGCTTGCTGTAAGGTACGGTCTCTTTACATCAAAACTGATTTTTTCCGGTTTCTCCGGAGTTTTCTTTCTGTTCCTCTGACTGCTGATTTTCAGATCATACAGAGCCTGTACAATCTGACGTCTTGCTGCATTCATCATTTTGGCCGGGATGAAGGCGTTGCACTCTTCATATTCCACCCGGTTCAGTCTGAACACAGTATCGTTCAGCCTGGAAAACTGCTTAACAACCTGCTCCCTCGTAGTTGGGCTGCTGATTGCCTCGCCCAGGGTTTCCTCGCTCTCATAGATGTAATTGAAGCCCAGTCCTTCAGCATCAACGACCAGCTTGGCACCGGGATAGGCATAAACCCTGAGATCAAGGTCAAATCGTCTGAACTCTCCCTCAAGAGCTCCATCAAGCTCCTTATAGAAGTTATAATCCTTAGTCTTGTATACCACATCACCTCTGGAGAGCTTCTCCTTTATCTTAATGTAGCAGACTCTGTCAGCTTTGTTGATCAGGTTGTCATTTCTGTCGTATAGCCTTACCACAGACAGATTAACATCCTCACTTCCGTGGCTTATTCTTATCATATCGTTCTGGTTCAGCAGACCGGACAGAGTGATTTCGTACTTGCCGCCCAGACATTTAGAGATTCTGCCTATTTCATATCCGAAGTTGTTTGGTCTTGAAATATTGGTGATATCTTTCCTGTCTTCACCGAACAGATAGCCCTTTGTGAAGGTTCTGTTGAAGGTCTTCTTCAGATTGTCTATATCCTCTTCAGTCGCCTGGTTATCCAGCGCTTTGCGGTACCTGGACACTACGTTTGCAACATAGGCAGGTTCCTTCATGCGTCCCTCTATTTTCAGGGAGTCGATTCCTTTCAGCTCGTCTATATGCTCTATTGTATTCAGATCCTTCGTGGACAGAATATAGCTCCGTCCCAGAGATTTGCCCTGCGTTGTGTCAATCAGCTCATATTCCTTTCGGCACGAGCCTACGCATCTGCCTCTGTTTCCGCTTCTGTACCCGATCAGTCCGGACATCAGACAGTTTCCGGAGTATGACACGCAAAGTGCACCATGAACAAAGATTTCAATTGGGATATCCGCAATACGTCTTATTTCTTTAACCTCGTCGATTCCCACCTCACGGGACAGAACGACTCTCTTTGCACCAAGCTCCTTAAACAGCAGGGTTCCTTCCAGGTCGTCGATTCCCATCTGAGTTGAACAGTGAGCCTCCATATCAATATAATTCTTTACTATATAATCAAAGACAGCCAGATCCTGAACGATAATTCCGTCCACGCCAATATCGTTGAGCGCATCAATCTGATTCCTCATATCCTCAACTTCATTCTCAAAAACGATGATGTTCATCGTTACATACACCTTCACGCTTCTCAGGTGAGCGTATTCCACCGCCTCTTTCAGCGTCTCAGTGTCAAAGTTGTCCGAGTATGCACGGGCTCCAAATTTCTGCATACCCAGATATACGGCGTCGCACCCGTTTGCAATCGCCGCTGTCAAAGCTTCCATATTTCCGGCAGGTGCCAGCAGCTCAGTCATCATTTTTTCTTCTCCCTTGCGTTAACAATCACGTAAGCAATATAAAAGACGGATCCTCCAACTGCTGTTGAAATCGGATAGATATCCAGTTCCCTGCTGACCAGAAGCTGAATCAGTGTTCCTGCAAACAGTATTATTGAGCCTAGCTTCAGTACAGTCTTAAATTCCTTGATCATTATTATATGTATTTCCTTTCTCGTAAATATTCTTCCAGTATGGATGCTGCGCTCCTGACCATTTCCGGGCAGGGGCGTTTTTCATAATACTCTCCGGTGCGCGCCTCGGGGACATAGTTCTGTCTTCTCTCACTCAGTCCAAGGAGCTGCCGGCACACGATTGATCCGTTTTCCCTCTCAAACTGTTCAGCCAGCAGCTGCACATCGCGATACAGTTCTGTCTTAGCCTGACGATCCTCAGGATTATCATATCCCTCCAGTGCACCCAGTACCATCAGCATTCCGGAAACTGCTCCACATACCTCCCTCAGTCTGCCCATTCCTCCTCCAAAAGGAGAGGACACTCTGACTAAAGCCTGTGGTTCAATTCCGGCGCTTTTTCTTATAATGTCAGAAAAAGCAAGAACGACTGACTGTGTACAATTATACCCATGAAGGAAATACTCTCTTGCTTTATCTCCGTATATATTCTTTTCCACATGTTCGGTCTCTTTTCTCATTGTCGTTCTCATTGCTTTTATCCTTGCAGTTCTCATTACAGTTAGCTTTAAAGGCAGCGGATTTACCTGTAAACGTAATTGTAGCATAATTGTCGTTGACATTTCAACGTCATTATGCTATATTACTCTAAACTCTTTGCACTGCATATAAATCTACAGTACGAACTGAGCAGGCGATGGATTTCCATGGGGCCGGGCCACTGTTGTGGCAGCAGATGAAGTAGTAAAACAGCTGCATCTGTGGGACAGTAATTAATGTATTGTTCCACAGGTGTATTTTTTTACCCAAAAGGAACGAACGTGTAAGAGTGAATCATAGTATCTTACATATGGAGGTAAATTTTATGAAACTGAAAAAATCTGCAGAAAAAGCAGCACCCGTAATCACCGGCAGCGATGGTGTAAAACTGGCGATGAAAGTATCCAAGGTCAGCATTGCAGTTAATCTGGTACTTTCTGTTTTCAAGCTCCTTGCCGGAGTTCTGGCTCATTCAGGGGCTATGATTTCAGACGCGGTACACTCCGCTTCTGATGTATTCAGCACCATAATTGTAATGATCGGAGTCACCATATCCGGTAAAGAATCCGATAAAGAACATCCTTACGGTCATGAACGTCTGGAATGTGTGGCATCTCTGCTTCTTGCAGTCATTCTTGCCGCAACAGGGTTCGGAATCGGCAAAGCCGGTTTTGATAAACTGGCAGGCGGTAACCTTGACGCTCTACCCGTACCCGGAGTGCTAGCCCTTACGGCAGCAATCGTTTCCATAGCTGTTAAAGAGTGGATGTACTGGTACACCAGAGCAGCAGCCAAAAAAATAAACTCCGGAGCACTTATGGCCGATGCATGGCATCACCGTTCAGATTCTCTTTCATCGATAGGGGCATTAATAGGAATTCTCTCCGCAAGAATGGGCTTCCCTGCAGGCGATCCCATTGCCAGTCTGGTAATCTGCCTATTCATTCTGAAGGCGGCTTACGATATTTTCCGCGATGCACTGGACAAAATGGTGGACCACGCGTGTCCGGACAGCATGGTAGAAGAGATCGAAGCACTGGTTCTTGCACAGCAGGGAGTAGAAAAAATAGACGATCTGAAGACTCGTCTATTCGGTGCCAAGGTGTATGTTGATGTTGAGATTGCTGTTGACGGTACTAAGACGCTGAACGAGGCTCACAAGATTGCCGAGCAGGTTCATGACGTCATCGAAGCGGAGATTCCGGGTGTGAAGCACTGCATGGTTCACGAGAATCCCGCAGATGTCAATTAAACAAGTATAGTCTTATATATAATCCACAAAGGAATTAAGAACCGCGTTGTCGTTGTTGCCTCTCCAGACGGCAACTACTGATGCGTTTTCATCGGTGCCCGCCAGAGGAATACAGTGGATGCCCTCAAGCCCGTTGATTCTCTGAGTGATATATCTTGGCATTACGGAAATTCCCTCCTCTGCGGCAACCATCATAAGTATACTGTCGATGTCATCAGTGTGAAACACCACCTTGGGTTCAAAGCCTGCATCGATATACTTCTGCCTGTAGGCATCCGCAAGGTATGATCCGGAAGGAGAAAGGTAAAGAAGTTCTTCTTCCTTAAGGTCATTTCGGGTAAGTTGTGACCGGTTTACAAATGGATGGGTGTTGTATATCACCACATCGAGTGTAGACTCTTCAACCTTTCGCCACTGCAGGCCTTCACAGTCTATAATTTCGTCGTGATCCCATGTAAAGATTATATCCAGGTCCTCGCTCAGGAGGGCCTGTGCCATTTCTCCGCAGTTACATCTTCTGCATGTAATGAAAACGTTAGGATGCTCACGTCTGAATCCTCGGAGAGTCCTGGACAGCCTGCTGTACTCATATCCTCTGGTATATCCCAGGCTCAGGGTTCCTCCATCACTTCCTGACATGATTGCAAGCTTTGACACCGCTCCGTTCATTCTTTCAAGTATAGCTTTGGCATCTACGAGAAAGGCTGCGCCCTCCTCAGTAAGACTCACGGGTCTTTTTTTTCTGTCAAAGAGATTAGCATGCAGTGCTTCCTCCAGGTTCTGAATCTGCTGTGTAACCGCAGTCTGGGATACAAAGTGCCTTTTTGCAGCCTTGGTGAAGCTTCCGAGCTCGGCTACACTGATAAAATATTCAAGCTGTGTCTGATTCACTGTTCAACACCTCACAGTATTTCATAATTATAAGATAATCCAATTATATCATTGAAATATCGAATTATCAATCCTGTCTCTTTGTGTTATAATTAGAAATAACAATAAAGGCAAATCATTAGTGGTAAGTTGTCGAATGCGTTTTTAACTTATCTTCTTCCAATAAATAATAGTTTGTTTTGTTTGTGCATTCGGCTAATACTTTCATCCTTTGTTGATTTAAATTTTACACTTCAGTACGCGACAGCCCTCCGGTATTGCCTAAACCGGAGGGCTGTTACTGTTTTTGATTTTATAACTTACAAGGTCGCAGATTTATAACTTACAAAACCGCAGAAATGATGTATAATTCTATTATACAAGGAGGCGAAAACCATGAAGATTAAATTTAATCCGGATTCGGAAATTGTCAAGCTGGTTCAGGACGGGCTTAAAAAAACAGGAGGCTACTGTCCGTGCAGACTTGAAAAAACTGAAGAGACAAAATGTATGTGCAAGGAATTCCGCGATCAGATAAAGGATCCTGATTTTGAGGGTTTCTGTCACTGCATGCTATACTATAAATCCCTGGAAGCCTAAGCACCGGGGATTTTCTCTTTTTTCATTTTATTCTGGATTACTGCATATGCGATGATCATCATGATATCGGTAAATATCCATGATGCAGGGTATACAAGCAGCAGTGTGATGTATGTATGGCTTATTCTGAAAACCGTCAAAAGCCATATTACCCTGAATACTACTGAACCAAGCACTGTTATTACTGTCGGAGTTATTCCATAGCCCTTTCCCCTGAGTGATGAACCCAGTATTTCAAAAACTGAGCACATAAAGTGAACGACAAGCACATACCTCATTCTTATAAATGCCAGATTCATTATCTCTGCATCCGAGGTGTACAGTCCTACCCAGAAGCTTTTCGCTGCAAGGAATACTGATATCATCAGAATAACACATATAGTTGCCTCGGCAATGCATACCATGGTGATTCTGCTGCATCTCTCATTTTTTCCTGCAGCATAGTTCTGTCCGACAAAGGTTACAGCCGCCTGATTGAAGGCGGTAATCATATAGAAATCGAATAATTCAAAATTCAGTGCTGCAGCACTGCCTGCAATGGTTTTGCTGCCGAAGCTGTTTATTCCTCCCTGTATGCTTACGTTAGCTATGGAGAAAACCATGGATTGAACAGCTGCCGGCCCTCCAATTTTCAGTATTTTAATAAGAATTGGCCTGGATATAGTGAGTTTTGACAGCTGAAGGCGTATAGAAGACGTCTCTCTGCACAGCAGCCTCAGAATGATGACCGCACTTAGAATATTGGCCACAGTCGTGGCAATGCCCACACCGGCAACCCCGAGCCTGAAAACGATTACGAGCACCAGATTCAGCAGCAGGTTAACCACCCCGGTAAGAATCAGACAGATCATCGGTCTCTTGGTATCACCTACGCTTCTCAGAACGGCTGCTCCGAAATTATAAACCACTGCAAAGGGTGCGCCGATAAAGTATATTCTCAGATATAAGGTTGCGGGACCGATAACATCATCCGGTGAGCCGATTAAACGCAGCAGCATCGGTGCAGCAAGCATACCCGCAATCATCAGAACCAGCCCGCTGTATGCGGCAAAAAGCACAGATGTGTGCACCGCTCTGCTGACACCCTTCTCATCCCTTCGCCCTATCATCTGGGCAATTACTATGTTCGTTCCTATAGAAAGCCCTGTAAACGCGCCTATAAAGAGATTTATAAGCGGAGCATTTCCACCGACTGCCGCCAGAGCACTTCCTCCGGCAAACTTTCCAACCACTGCAACGTCCGCAGCGTTAAACAGCTGCTGCAGTATTCCGCTGACCGCAACCGGAAGAGCGAACAGCAGGATTTTCATGGCCACAGGGCCGTTTAACATGTCTACTTTCTTCTCTGATATCTCCCTGTTTTTCATCTTAAGCAATAACTCCCTGTTAATTTGTATTCTATAATATATTATACTCCTCTGTGTCAATGGCTGGATTTTTCGCTGGTGCGCCCGGATTCTGTCTCCGGTGCGCCCGATTTTGTTGCCGGTGCGCCCGATTTTGCTATTTTTTGTAAGGGTCAAAACGTGGGCACATATATAAAAGAAAAATCTCCCTTGTCTACAA
>JBJESZ010000097.1:0-5230 GCA_051883055.1 Emergencia sp. | reverse complement strand
ACAAGAGAGGACTAATCCTCTCTTGTATTATTATCGAACAGAAATGAAATTGCCCATAATGCCGCAAGACCTACGACGGCATATATTATTCTGGAGACAACGAAGAAATCCGGGCCGAAAATGCTGTCTACAAGATTGTATTTGAAGAATCCGATAAGGCCCCAGTTGATTCCTCCGATGATTAACAGAATCAAAACCAGTTTTTTCATGGAATCACTCCTTTCAGAGGGTATTTTAACCAGATGATGCAAATAATATGCATATAAAAATTTGACCACCTTTCAGAAAAAATATGATAAAATGTCAGCAGATAGATAAAAGGGGGAGAACAAGATGAAAATTCAACTAAAAACATCTCCTAAGGGAGCATATGAGGCAATAGATGTTCGCAAGGGAATAACTCTGGAGGAAATCTATCGCGGATATGAGGAACAGCTGCCGTACACCATCCTGGCCGGCAGAGTAAACAATGAAGTGAAGGAGCTGGGCTTTGCACTTGAAGAGGAGTGCAGTGTGGAACTTCTGGACATGCGTACCCAGGGGATTGAACAGATTTACCAGCGCAGTCTTTCGCTGATATATCTGAAGGCCGTAAAAGACTGTGTGGGTGATGTAAAGGTTGAGATTCAGAACTCGCTGAACAAGGGATTATATACTGAAATTAAGACGGATTACAGCCTTACCAAAGAGCAGATCCGTGAAATTGAAGAAAGAATGAGAGAGATTGCAGATGCGGATATTCCGCTTCTCGTGGAACACGTTCCTAACGTAGGAGGCAAGGAGCCTGCGATGCTTAAGTATTATTCAATCGACGGGTTCAGGGATTTCTTCTTCGGGCAGATGGTGCCGTCCACAGGGTATATCAGATATTTTGAACTTATGAAATACAGGCGTGGCGTGCTGTTAAGATTCCCTCATCCGTCCAAACCTGATGAGATTCCGGTATTTGTGGACGAGAAGAAGCTGTATCAGGCATTTGGAGAGCAAACCCTCTGGGATCGTCTGCTTGGCGTAAACTATGTGGAGGATCTGAACAGAAAGATAGAAAACGGTGAGTACAGGGAACTGATACAGCTTTCTGAGGCGCTTCAGGAAAAGAAGATAGCTGAAATAGCCGATATGATAAAGAAAGAAAAGAAGAGAATAATTCTGATTGCAGGGCCTTCATCTTCCGGAAAGACCACGTTTGCGAGACGTCTGTGCATTCAGATGAAGGTCAACGGTCTGGAACCTTTATATATGGGAACCGACGATTATTTTGTGGAGAGACCGGACACACCTCTGGATGAGTACGGAGAAAGGGACTATGAGTGCCTGGGCGCAGTGGATATCAAACTGTTTAATGAACAGCTTAACGCTCTGCTCGCCGGAGAAACGGTGGATCTGCCGGAGTTTGACTTTATTAACGGCACCAAGGTCTTCGGTAAACGCAAGGCCAGTGTAAAACCGGGTCATCCGATTGTAATAGAGGGTATTCATGGACTGAACGATCTGCTGACGCCGGACATTCCTGCTAAGGAAAAGTTTAAAATCTACATAAGTCCTCTGACTCAGCTTAATATAGACGAGCATAACAGGATCCCGACAACGGACGAAAGAATGCTCAGACGCCTTGTAAGAGATAATATGTACAGGGGAAGGAGTGCCGCGACGACCATTTCAGACTGGCCAAAAGTAAGACGCGGTGAGGATATAAACATATTTCCTTACAGCGGTGAAGCAGATGTGCTGTTCAACTCGTATCATGTTTACGAGATTTCTGTACTGAAAAAATATGCGTGGCCGCTGCTTGAAGAGATAGGTCCGGACATGGTTGAATATGCCGAGGCGAGGCGAATGCTGAAGTTTTTGAGTTTTTTCAAGGTAATTGAGGATGATAGTGTAATTGTTAATAATTCAATTCTGCGAGAATTCATAGGCGGAAGTATTTTTGTCGAATAGCTGAAACTGTTGAAATGCGTGGCTTTTACTGAAAAGTTAAGCCCCGCATTATTTTTTTTATGCAAATATGGCGCGGACGATATTCATAAAAAATGGAACGCCAGGAACAGTGTGCGTAATAGCAGGGTTACAGCCTTTGGAAATACAAGGTTTTAGCTTAACAGAACTTCGAAAAACGTATATTTTTTTTTAAAGAAATCTATTGCATTATTTGCAGAAGTGTAATATAATAACAAGGCTTGCTTAAGGCGATGAAGTAGGAAGTTGCTGAGCTATCAGGTAATTTCTACGGAGAATTGTCCCCACAAGATGGGGGCGAAGGTGTTCGCCTGTTTTAATCTGAGCGTAGAAAAAAGAAACGCACGGAGCCGTGTACAAAGTAAGCAATTCCACCGTACACGTTGAAAAATGGGCATTTGACCGATCTACGACTTACTTATAAAAGCAAATCGCCTAAGGTCAATTAAAGAATCCCTGTACGAGCATAGCGTAAACAGTACAAAAATTTAGGAGGAAAACATGAGCGAATTAAAGAAAATGAGAATTAAGCTTAAGGCCTATGACCACGCGTTATTAGACCAGTCAGCAGCGAAAATCGTAGAAACAGCTAAGAAAACAGGCGCAGACGTTTCCGGACCGATTCCGCTACCGACAGAAAAAGAAGTCGTTACTATCTTGAGAGCGGTACACAAGTACAAGGACAGCAGAGAGCAGTTCGAACAGAGAACTCACAAGAGACTGATCGACATCACAAATGCTACACTTCAGACAACAGATGCTTTAACTAAGCTGGATTTACCTGCTGGTGTAGACATTGAAATCAAACTTCAATAAGTATTAAGGGTACTCCCCTTAGTAAGATTGCATGAGAGGGACCTGCCGGACTCTCCTGTGTGAGTTTTGACAGGCAAACCAAACCAGAGCAATCCGCTGTAAGAATTTGCGAAAAGCAAAAGTAGGAGGAAAAAAATATGAAAGCAATTCTAGGAAAGAAAATCGGAATGACTCAGATTTTCGCAGAAACAGGAGAAGTAATTCCTGTAACAGTTATCGAAGCTGGTCCTGAAGTTGTAACTCAGATCAAAACAGTTGAAACTGATGGTTATAACGCTGTACAGGTAGCTTTCGAAGATCAGAAGGCTCACAGAGTAAACAAGCCAATGACTGGACACTTCGCTAAGAGCGGTGCTCCTCTGAAGAAGCACCTGGCTGAGTTCAGAGTTGAAGAAGGCGAAACTTACGAATTAGGACAGGTTATCACTGTTGCTGATTTCGAGGTTGGCAAGAAGCTTGACGTAACAGGCACTTCAAAAGGTAAAGGTACTCAGGGTAACATTAAGAGACACGGACACCACAGAGGTCCTATGACTCACGGTTCAAAGCACAAGAGATTAGCCGGTGCTCTGGCAGCTGGTACTTACCCTTCAAGAGTATTCAAGGGAAATGCCGGTCCTGGTAGAATGGGTCGCGAGACTGTTACAGTTCAGAACGTTGTTTTAGTAAAAGTTGACACTGACAGAAACTTAATGCTGGTTAAGGGTGCAATCCCTGGCGGCAAAGGCAGCCTGGTAAGGGTTCAGTACGCTGTTAAGGGTCAGGACAAATAGAATAGACTTCGGAAAGGAGGAAGCACAAAATGGCAAAAGTAACAATGCTTAATATGGCTGGAGCTGAAGCCGGCACTATCGAACTGAACGATGCCATCTTCGGAATCGAGCCAAACGAAAACGCTGTTCACGCAGTTGTTGTAAATTACTTGGCAAACCAGAGACAGGGCACTCAGTCAACAAAGACTAGAGGCGAAGTCAGAGGAGGCGGAAGAAAGCCTTTCAGACAGAAGGGTACAGGTCGTCACAGACAGGGTAGTACAACAGACCCTTCACAGATCGGAGGCGGTATTGCTTTCGGACCTAAGCCAAGAAGCTATAGATATTCAGTACCTAAGAAGTTAAAGAGATTAGCACTTAAATCTGCTTTATCTGCAAAGGTATTAGACAACGAAATCATCGTATTAGATGAATTAAAGTTTGATGCTCCTAAAACTAAGGAAATGGTAAAGGTTCTGGAGAACATCAAAGCCGGAAAGAAAGCTTTAATCGTTACTGCTGAAAAGGACGAAAACGTTGTAAGATCAGCGGCTAACATCCCTGGAGTAAGAACTGCTCTGGTAGGAACAATGAACGTTTACGAGATCGTAAACCACACAAGCTTCATCGTAACTAAGGAAGCAATCGAAAAAATTGAGGAGGTGTACTTATAATGAGATCAGCATACGACGTAATCATCAAGCCTGTTATCACTGAACAGAGCATGGACGTAGCAGCAGAAAAGAAGTACACATTCAATGTTGCTACAGACGCTAACAAGACTCAGGTTAAATTAGCAGTTGAAGAAATCTTTGGTGTTGAAGTTAAGAAAGTAAACATCATGAATTATGACGGTAAAGTTAAGAGAATGGGAAGAACACAGGGTAAGACAGCAGCTTATAAGAAGGCTATAGTAACTCTTACAGATAACAGCAAAGAAATTGAGTTCTTCCAGGGTCTATAATATAGGAGGTAGCAAACAATGGGAATTAAGAAATATAATCCGACTTCTCCTGGTTTAAGAGGAATGACAGTTTCTACTTTCGAAGAGATTACTACTAGCACACCTGAAAAATCTCTTACAGAAACTTTGAAGAAGCATTCAGGAAGAAACGTTAGAGGTAAGATTACTGTAAGACACAGAGGTGGCGGTACAAGACCTAAGTACAGAATCATCGACTTCAAGAGAAATAAAGACGATATTCCGGGAAGAGTTGCAACAATCGAATACGATCCAAACAGAAGTGCAAACATTGCATTAATCGTATATGCTGACGGTGAAAAGAGATACATCATCGCTCCTGATAAGCTAAAGGTTGGAGATGTTATCTACTCAGGTCCTGAAGCGGATATCAAGGTTGGTAATGCACTTCCAATCGCTAACATTCCAGTTGGTACAATGATTCACAACGTTGAATTAAAGCCTGGTAAAGGTGCTCAGCTTGCTAGATCAGCAGGAAATGGTGCTCAGCTGATGGCTAAAGAAAACAAATATGCACAGGTAAGACTACCTTCCGGAGAAGTAAGAAAAGTTCTTATTCAGTGTAGAGCTACAATCGGTGAGGTTGGTAATGCAGAACATGCTAACATCCAGATTGGTAAGGCTGGTAGAAAGAGACACATGGGATGGAGACCTACAGTAAGAGGTTCTGTAATGAACCCTAACGATCACCCACACGGCGGTGGTGAAGGTAGATCACCTA